>JANMVK010000159.1:0-4403 GCA_031392725.1 Pseudobdellovibrionaceae bacterium | reverse complement strand
TAAAACATAACCGAGCGAGGGAGTGGGCTTTAGCAAATAGCCGCTGCTGTCGGCTCCGGGCGCGAGAAATTCCATTTTAAGTGACTCTAGAATTTTAACCGCCGGTGCGCGCTTCACATTCAGCGGCGAAACATCCGCGATCAAATGGGTGGCGTCGCTCTGCTCATCACTTTCCAAATGAAAAACCGATCCGCGCCAGAACACATCGGTCACCTGCCAACTCCAATCATCTTCGGTCTTGAGCATTAGCCCCGATTCAAAAAACGGCGTTAAGCGGTCGAGCACGTAAAGCGGCTGGCGGATCTGAGGGGCGGGTTCAATTAGATCTTTAACGGCCTCAAGACCCATCTGCGGAGCATAGTTCTGCGCCCGCTCGCGGATCTCCTTCCAGTCACTGTCGATAAAATCCTCAATATGGCCGAGCAAAAACTTAAGACGCTGCAGATTCCATTTCATTGTTGGTTTCCTTTGGCTTCCGTGTCGCTGGAGAACCGGCATTCGCGCTTGGCGAAACTGGCGCCCCAGATTTTTATGGCCTGTTCCTTGGCCACTTTGTTGGGCAAAAACACATGAACGTTTTTTACGTCGAGATTCAAAGAAATTTCGTGGGCGTGCTTGAGCCACTGCTTCTCGTCGTCGAGAAAATCCAGCACTACGCACTTGTCGGTGGGCAGGCGGCCTTTGGCGAGCACCAGTAAAGGCGCCGGTTGGTGGGTAGGCTTTATCACGGGCAACTCGACTTCGTAGTCTTCGGCCAGGCGCAAAACTTCATTGGGTAAATGGATGCCGGAGTAGGCGATACCCTTACTCATCTGCCAATTTAAATACCAATCGACTAACGGAAACCAGGCCGACAGCCGCGGCGGGGGCAACACCCACAACCCGCACGGATTGGCGAAAGGATCGATCGAAATGATTTTTTCGGCCATACGGGAGTTATTGTTTCACGATTTGATCGAGGATGCCATTTACAAATGCGGGGGAGTCATTGGTGCCGAATTTCTTGCTGATTTCCACGGCCTCGTTAATGGCGACGGCGCCGGGGATAAGTTCCGCCGCGAATTTGGTCTCAAAGACCGCAACGCGCATAATATTGCGATCGACCATCGCCATGCGCGGCAAGGTCCAGTGCGCGCTATGTTTAGTAATCAGCGCGTCGATTTCCTCACTGTGCTTCTCCACACCTTGAATCAACTCGCGGGTGTAGGTCCACACCTCTTCGGTGGCGACAAAACTCTCGCGGAAGCTGGCTAAGCTTGAATTAAGATCGCCCTTTTGGGAAAACTCCTGCTGAAAAAGGACCTGTAAAGCCAACTCACGGCTCAGGCGGCGGGCGCCACTCATGTTTCGGCCTCAAGCGTTTTCACAAATTCATTGGCGTCGGTGAAGGTGCGGTAGACGCTGGCAAAGCGCACGTAGGCTACGCCGTCGAGACTTTTCAGTTCGGCGACCACGGCTTGGCCGATTTTGGCGGCCGATAATTCTTTATCCGGCGAACTCTGAACTCCGCGGGAAATGCGGTTTACGATGTTTTCGATTTGTGCCACGCTAACCGGCCGCTTTTTGCAGGCGATCTGAATCCCGCGGCGCAGTTTTTCCTTGGAAAAAGGCTCGCGGCGGCCGTCCTTTTTGATCACTTGCGGGTAATGGATCAGGAGGGTCTCCACGGTCGAAAAACGCAGCTTGCAGCCCATGCATTCACGGCGACGGCGAATTTCTTCTTCCCGGTGCAGGCGTGTTTCCAGCACTCGATGTTCTAAGTGACCGCATTGTGGGCATTTCATTGGGACTTTGTTATGTCAAATCACGCCTAATGTCACGATGCAAAACACGATGCAAAAGCGGGGTTTTTTATGGTCTGGTGATTGAATATGAAAACTCGAGTGTTGACCCTAGCCGTGATGTTCTTGAGCCTGCCCGCGTTTGCCCAAATGGTTGAAGTGCCAGAGGAAAAAGCGCCGCCGCCGGCTCAGAAGGCCGGAGAATACTTTAAAGCCCGCAAAGACGAAAAGGCGGCAGCACCCGCGCGTTCATCGTCCGATGCACCTCCCCGCTATTTGGCCCTGCATATCGGCACTTTTTTCTCCGATCAAGCCTACCGCTGGGGCCGCACCAATCAGAGCGACGTTGGCCAACTCGATGCCGGCGTGGATTACCGCATGGGCGAGTGGATCAACTCCATGGATTGGTCCTTGCGGATTAATTACACGAGCTATGATTTGGCGGAAGGCGATGCCCGGAAGCTCAGTTTCGGAGCGATTTTAACTTTCCCCGATGTCAATTCGCGCTTCCCACTGTATTTCGGCGGCGGTCTGGGCGGTGGATTTTTTATTAAGCAAGTGAGTGAACCCGAAGACGAATCGCCGGTGTGCTTGGATTATTCTTTGCTGCTCGGCGCGCGCTTTTTTAACGTTATCGGCAGCACTGGATTTATGGTGGAGATGGGTTTAAAAAACCATTTGCTGCTATCAAGCGATGGGCAATACAACGGCGTATACTTCAACGTCGGATCCGTATTCGCTTTTTAATATGAAACAGATGTACCCACCGGTGTGGAACGGAGTCGTGCAGGCTCTGCGCGACATTTTCGAAGGCGGCTTCCCCGCCGACAAAGTCATCCAACGCCAAATGAAAATTAATAAAAAATGGGGCAGCTCCGACCGCCGCATGTTCGCCGAAGGTGTCTACGATATCGTCCGCTGGTGGCGGAGATTGTTGTTTGCTTGTGAGTTGCCGTTTCCCGCGGCTGGCGATGCGTATGCGTCGGTGGTCTCCGCATGGTGCATAATTCACGACGTTAAGGCGCCCGCCGCTTTTCTGCGTATCAGCGCGTCGTCAGAGACGGTGATTTCTCGTTGGAACGATCCAGGAGGCCGGGCCGTGCGCGAGTCGTTGCCGGATTGGTTGGATCAGTGGGCGAGTGAGCAGTTGGGTTCGAGGTGGGATCAGCTTTTACCGGTGCTGAACACCATCGCTCCCGCGTACTTGCGGTGCAACCGGTTGAAAACGACACCGGCGAAATTAAAATCAAAATTGGATGCCGAAGATTTTGAGTGTGTAATTGTGGACGGCGACTGCTTGAAGTTGAAAAAACGCGGTAATGTGTTTATGAGCAAGGCTTTTAAAGAAGGCATGTTTGAAATGCAGGATTTGAATTCGCAGCGGGTGGGTTTGGCGTTGGATCCCAAGCCGGGCGAGCGGGTGATTGATGCCTGCGCCGGCGCCGGCGGTAAGACTTTGCATATCGCTTCGATGATGGGCAATAAGGGGAAAATTATTGCTTTAGATGTGGCGGAGAAGAAGTTGGACAATTTACGCGAGCGTTGTTCGCGTGATGGAGCTAGTGGTGTGGAAGTTAAGGTGATTGATTCCACTAAGGTGATTAAGCGGCTGCATGATTCGGCTGATCGGGTGTTGTTGGATGTACCATGCACCGGCAGCGGCGTGTGGCGCCGCAATCCGGATTCTAAATGGCGGTTAACGGTTGAAGAGATTGAGCGGGTGTCGGGGTTGCAGACTGAGATTTTGGCTAGCTATCCGCAGATGTGTAAGGTTGGTGGGCGGTTGGTTTACTCCACTTGTTCGGTGATGCCTTCTGAAAATGAGAAGCAGGTTGATAAGTTTTTGGCCTCGCGTGGTGATCAGTGGAAATTATTATCTCAGGAAAATTTGCCGCCTACTGTTGATGGGCCTGATGGGTTTTTTATTGCGGTGCTAGAACGTATTTCGTAACGCGAGTTCTCCTCAACTTGCACCCCTGTCTCACAATGATTCATTTACCCAAATTCCCAAGCGAAACTCCGGGCTAAGTTGATACAACACGTAGAATCCGCTCTAAAGTTCGACACCCTTCGAGTAATCTGTAGGGGATGCTAAACCGGAACGTCTCTATACTTAGCCTCGCCGCAATCACGGCACTCGTGCTGTTCAACTTTCAGAACTGCGCGCCCGCTGAAATCGCCAGCAAAGCCAATCCCCTCGATTCTGAAGTTCGCATTGTCGACGACTGGAGCAAAACTGAAATTCAGTTTGTCACTGATAGTGTGCAGGTCCACGACGAAGCGGCGAGCGCCGGCGTTCAGGGTATCTGTAACCGCCAGCACAATGGCGCAAACCTAAAATGGGCACTTTATGGCGATGACTCAGGTCACGCTCCTTTATTCGTCGGCGATAGCGTTTGTAAATCCGGTCAGTTTTCCGTGACCGTGAATAACCTCGATAATATAGTTTGCGGAATCCCGCACCGGCTCGCAGTGGAAGGGGATTGGGGAGGCATGGCCGCAACGCAATTTGAGAAGCGTTGCCAGCCGTTGGCCAGTGAACACGTGGCGGCGCCGGAGTCGAGCCCCATGGGCACCGACTGTTCCCTTGAATACGTACCTGCCCAAGGACCGAGCGATTCC
>JANMVK010000127.1:0-1512 GCA_031392725.1 Pseudobdellovibrionaceae bacterium | reverse complement strand
CTCTGGGGCATTCCCTCGGCATCAAGTAGTGCGGAAGATGATCGTAATCAATAGCCCATACGGCATCGTCTTTGACCTCCGCTTCCGCGCTCAATGGCGGCCGAGGTTCAAAAATTTTAATATCGGGCTTATCGCTGACATGAAAGAGTCGAGTCATGGGATTAAATTTGCACGAAATGTAGCGATTGGCCATAATTATGAGGCATGAAATGGTTTGGCTTAGTTGTAGCCGTGGGAATTGCGTTTTTTTACGGCTTTCATGTCGGCACCAACCGGCCGGAACCTAAAGTCGATCCGCCCGACGAAATTTGCGCTGATATGAATGAGTACCGGCAACTCAAACAGAAAGAAGAAAAATTCGACAAGGCGAACCTGATATTAGCCAAGATTATGAAAGTCTTTATCGCTGATTTGGGTTTGCATGCCAGCAACAAACAGTTGTGCAAAATCAGTTTGGAGAAAATCGTGGCCGCTGCTCCACCGCCGGCCCCGGCGCAGCCCTTCGTGATTCCCGTTTCAACTCAAACGCCGCCATCTCCCACTGGGCCGGCTGGGAGCAACTCAATTTTGGGCCGGCCGATCGGCACCCGCAATTCTCCAAGCCGTTCGCGTGATGGCACCAGACCGGGTGGAACAAACACCAGCGGGCGCCGGCTGATTTTTACACCTGAAACCGCGAAAGGGGCCGTGCACGCTCTTTATCGAGCCGTCCTGTGGAGAACTCCCGACGAAATAGGGGCCGCGGAAGCCGTGAGCAAATTTTCCGAGCAAGGCTGGGAAGCTTATGTGCGCAACGCCCGCGCTATGGTGCAAAGTGATGAGTTCCTAAGAGAGATCGAACCCAATCATTCACCTCAGCAAATCATCAATCATATGTACGCGGTCTATATGGGCCGCTGCGCTTTTGCCAGTGAGATGAAAAGGCAAATGTCTCTGCTGAGCCGCGAGGGCCCACGCTCGGTGGTGGCCAGTATTATAAACTCCGCCCGGCGCACCAACGCCGATCAAATTTTAGCCGGTGGCTTTAGTGTCGGTTCTTGCGGGGATTAAATATTTAGGGCCCGTCAACATCCTTGTATCGCGACGGAACATGCTTCAATTCGATTGGTCCCGCCAAAAGGCGCAGTTTTTCCAAATTCATTTGCACCGTGTACTGATCGCCCATGCTTGAGTCAATGTACGGATTGGTTTCCCTAACCGAGGTCATAAGCTGTGAGAAACAGCGCTCGGCCGGGAGACTATGCGGAAGCTGGCGAATGCAGGACTCATAATAATATTGGCCGAGAGTGTAATCGCCCAAATTCTCGCTGACCTGGCCCGATGCCGTCAGCGCATCAACATAGGCCGGAGAATTTGAATTCTCGAGAAGTCCGTGCAACAGGGCCGATGCCCGAAGATTTGCGATAAACGCGCCGTGCGTCCGCCTGAAGGATAGCTTCTGATTTTTTTCTAACAAGGTCCTAGCCATTTCCAAACGCTGGGTTTCGGAACGCGCTTTTTTCTGCAACCGCC
>JANMVK010000037.1:0-3584 GCA_031392725.1 Pseudobdellovibrionaceae bacterium | reverse complement strand
GACTGGCAGGCGGAATGGAAAGAACAGGATTCCTTAAAGCTGCTGGCTAGCTTGCGTCTGCGTTGCCGTGTCTAGAACCGGTGACAAATTCTGAGCCGATGCCGCCATGGATTCCGAAGCCAACTGATAAACGTCGCCCAAAGTTTTCACCGTGGCTAACCGCTCACCTTCCACTTTAATTCCCATGGTCTCTTCAATATAAACCAGCATGTCGACGGCGTCTAAACTGTCCAAACCCAAATCGCCGATCAAGGTGGCGGAGGGAAGCAACTTCTCGGCCGGAATTTCAAATCCGGACATCATCAGTTGATTCACTTGAGCAATAACTTCAGGCGCGAGTTCAATAAGGGACATACTGCTTCTCTCTCTATGTGTTAATTGAGGGCCGACAATAACAAACAAGTGTTCATGCCGCCAAATGCAAAATTATTACTTAGAACAGTTTGTACTTTAGCCGGTGTGACTTCTTTAATATGCCGGAGCGGCCCGCAATCAGCGGCGACTGTGGTGAGATTGCGAGTGGGAATCAGAACGCCTTCTTCCATCATTTTTATGCTGGCGATCGCCTCAATGGCGCCACAGGCCGCGAGCGAGTGTCCCAGGTGGCCTTTGAGGCTGCTCGTCGCCATGCCTTCGCCAAAGACTTTGGAAATGGCCTTCGCTTCTTCCACATCGCCGTGAATTGTACCCGTGGCGTGAGCGTTGACATAATCTACGTCGCTGGCCGTCAATCCGGCGCGAGTGAGGCCTTCGTGCATAACTTTGGTCATAGTTTCGGCTGATGACTGGCTCATATGGGTCCCATCGCACAAATAGGCGCCGCCCTTCATCTCAGCCAAGGGCCTGGCGTTGCGGGCCTTCACTGATTTCTCGGACTCTAATATTAAGACACCGGCGCCTTCACTGACCACCAAGCCGTCGCGTTTGTCATCGAACGGGCGCGGGCTCTCGGTGGGGTTGTCGTTGTAACCGCGGCTGGCGGCCATGACGATATCGAAAATGGAAGTGCTCATGTAATGAAGTTCATCGGCGCCGCCGGTGATGACGATGTCGTAAAGTCCGGCCTTGATCAGCTCCCAGCCGACAATCATGGCTTGAGTGGACGTGGCGCACGCGCACGAGGGCGCGAGAAGCGCGCCGTTGAAATCGATGCTGGCGGCGACGTTGGCGGCCACGCTGTGATTCATCACTTTAAAAAACGAAGTCGACAGCTGGCCCTCGGGGCCGCCACGCTCAATCAGTTTTTTAAAATACTGTTCGAAGGTGAACGGGCTGCCGCTGGTGGAGCCCATAATAATTAATACGCGGGGTGAGTTGAGTTTTTCACCCGGTTGCAAATCGGCGTGAGCCAGAGCCTGATAGGTCGCGAGTGAAGCCATCTCCGACATGCGCGACATGCTCCGCCGCACTTGCCGCGGAATTTTCATCACGTCATATTCGGGAACGGGCGCGCCGAGATAAGAATGCAGGCCCTTGTACTGGCGCCACTCGGGATAAGTTTTAACGCCGGATTCACCGCGCTTTAAGGCGCCGAAAAAAGTTTCCACATCATTGCCGAGCGAGGTGAGGGCGCCCATTCCGGTAACAAAAACTTTCATTGCCCCTCTCCCATTTTGTGAAGCTCTTGTAAAATCGGCTTAATCCGCACCACATGTCCGCAGGTTCTTAGAGCGGAAGTCGCGGCGCCAAGCAAGCCCGGAAATACGCAACTTTGCCCGGTGAGGAGCAGATTCAAAACTTTAGTGCGGGGACCAAGAGCCTTACTGCCGGTGTTGGCCATGGAGTGGTAGATACCATAGCTGGAGCCTTCCTCCGAACCATTAAAGTGCAAGTGGGTGAGGGGCGTGGAGCAGAGCGCAGCCTTTACATTTTCGGTGGTGCCGGGCTGGTATTTTTCAACCGCGCTTAAGATGTTGGCGCCGATGGCGTCTTTAAATTCTTTGTACGCTTCTGTTCGGCGGCCATAGCGTTCGCTCACGAACGGTGTGAACCATTCGTAGGGTGAAGCGATATGGAGTGACAACGGGAAATTGGTCTCTGTCGGCGCCCAGTGCCGTTTGGGGCTGCTGACAAACACCACCGGTGGAACGTCGGTGGGATTGGTGGCGGTGAACATGTCTTTGGAATTGCTGGAGCGGAAATAATAATAATTGCGGTTGGGCAGTGTCTGAGGCCGCTGTTTGAACACGGTGTACATGCCGAAAATTCCGGTGCTTTCTTTCATGTTTTTCATCCGCTCTTTAAACACGGGCGGGAACATGTCTTGGGAGTCGAGCAGTGTGAAAGTTGTTTTGGGATGGATGCTGGAGATGATCCATTCGGCTGAGAACTCGGCGCCGTTTTCAGTTAGGACTCGTGTGACATTGCGGTTTTTCACTTCGAGCTGGGTGACTTTGTGCCGGCATAGAACTTCGCCGCCTTGGGATTTAATTACGCTGATGAATTTTTCCGTTAGGGCGTCGCCGCCGCCGTTGAGGCCGTAAGGCCCGCGAATTAGGGAGTCGGTGACTATGGCGTGGAAGCCGAAGGCTACGTCCTCCGGACGGACGCCGTGCAGGCTGCAGTAGGAGTAGAAAATGGATTTTAGAGGATCGTGGTCGGTTAGGCTTTCCACTACTTGCATTAAGGATCGTTCTAGCGCCTCCGGCGGGAAACCGCCCTCTGGGCGGTCTTGGAAGTTATATGTTGGGAAATAGGTGCATACATTTTTTATGAGATCGAAATATTTTTTTATGGCGGTGCGGTGATTAGGAAAAATTGCGCTGAGGTTGGAGATCACTTCTGGATATCCCTGCGGGATTTCAATTTTCCCTTCGGGAAAGTGTAAAACATCAAATCCTTTTGGATCTAACGGTGCGAACAAGCTGTCATCGAATACATTTAAATATTCAAGTAACACCCGAAACGGTTGGCCCGGGCCTAAGGCTCCCATATAGTGCGCGCCGGTTTCATACATTTCATTGAAGCGCTTGAAGCAATGCATGTAACCGCCCGGCTTTATGTATTGCTCGAGGACTAGAACGCGTTTGCCTTTTTTTCCTAATAGCGCGGCGGAGGTGAGGGCGGAGATGCCACTGCCCAGTAAGATGACGTCGTAATTTTTCATGCCGGGAACAGTCCGCCGTTCACCGATAGGGTGACTCCCGAAATATAGCTGGCATCGGTTGAACACAGAAAACTCACGGCGCCGGCAACTTCCTTCGGCTCGCCGATGCGGCCTAGTGGAATGCGTTTCTTTATTTCTTCAAGGAACGGAATATTTTGAATCATTTCAGTTTCGATCAAACCGGGGGAGACGGCGTTGACACGGATTCCGCGGCTGCCCACTTCCATGGCCAAGGATTTGGTCATGGCGATCAGCGCGCCTTTGCTGGCGGCGTAATTGAACTGGCCGGCGTTGCCGGTTTGGCCCGCGATGGAAGCCATGTTGACGATGCTCCCGCTTTTTTGCCGCATCATTTTTCGGACGCAAAATCGCATCAGGTAAAACGGGCCGTAGACATTGGTTTTGATCACCGAATCGAATTGATCATCGGACATCAAGCCTAGCAGCGTGTCTTTGTGGATGCCGGCGTTGTTGACCA
>JANMVK010000498.1:0-2508 GCA_031392725.1 Pseudobdellovibrionaceae bacterium | reverse complement strand
GTCGGGGTGTTGCTTTCGGATTCTGAGTACCGTCACGAGCTTGAGACGGATATCGAACCCTTTAAGGGATTATTGCTGGGACTGTTTTTTATTTCGGTCGGGATGATGGTCAATACCAATTTGCTGGTCGAACAGCCGGGCCGGATTTTTGGTTTCCTAACGGCTTACCTGTTTTTGAAGTTTGTCTCACTATTTTTAACCGCCAAGATTTTTCGTATGTCCAATCAGAGTGCGCGCCATTTATCCTTTGTCATCGTCCAGGGCAGTGAGTTTGGTTTTGTCCTGATCTCGATGTTGCTCGCGGGAAATATTGTCGACAAAGAAACGGCTGACACCTTGATCTTGATTATTTCCTTGAGCATGGCGGCCACTCCTTTGCTTGGTCTGTTTAACGAGCGCGTTCTAAGTAAACATCTGGCGCCGGCGCAAAAACCCTTTGATGAAATTAAAAACGAGCATCCCGAAGTGATTATCGCGGGGCTTGGCCGCTTCGGACAGATTTTTAGCCGGGTGCTGCGTTTAAAAGACATTCACTTCACCGCTCTCGAGCAAGATCCTGAACAAGTCGAAGCTCTGCGCCGCTTTGGCAGCGTGGTGTATTACGGCGATGCCTCGCGCATTGATCTGCTCGAGAAGGCCGGAGCCGAGCATGCCCGTTATTTTATTTTGGCGATTGATGACGTGGAATCTTCGGTCAAAACGGCGACAGTCGTGCGTAAGGCGTTTCCGCATTTAAAAATCTTTGCCCGCGCCCGTAACCGCCAGCACGCGTTTGAGTTGATGGATTTGGGCGTGCACACCCATGAACGCGAAACGTTTTGGTCGAGTATGAAAATGGTGGAGGAGTTGCTAATCGACTGGGGTGAGAACGAAGCTTCGGTGAAGAGTACGCTGGCCCAATTTGTGGCGCACGATATGGAAATGTTAAAAGGCCAGTTTGCCCGGCGCCACAATGAGAAGGAAATGATCAGTTACTCCAAGCAGTATTCCGAACAGTTGGTGCAAGTGATGCAGGATGACCGCAAGATCGCCATGCCGCCCGCGCAAGGGTCTCTTCTGTGATTTTGCGCTGGGGGATTGCGGTTTTATTGTTGATGTCCTGTTTTTCGGCTAGCGCTGAATTATGTGATGCCTCAAAGAAATTTTGCGGATACTGGCCGGGCAGCAGCGGCGGCTCAGGAACCGGTGCGCCCACTCGTGGTGGAAAAATTAAAGTCAATCCCGCCGCCGTGCCGGTGGAAAAAGGCACGGGCCTGGAAATGATTTTGTTTGATGGCGCGGACTTCGCCTTGGTCAAAGGCTTTGGCCGGGTCGGCGCGGGGATTTCTCTGAGTAATTCCGAAGATACGTTTTTTGGAGCCCCCGGTATCGAGCTGCCCGAGGATAATTTAACCCGCCATGATAAGCAGAAAAAATTTAACTCGCAGAAATTTACTTTGGCCACGGCCGTAAAAGTTTACGACAACAAGAAAAACGGCATGAAACAATTTGAGGCCAACCTTGGTATTATGGGCAAGTATAATACTTTGACCAAATCCACTTTGGGCGGCGCGGGCGTGGCCGGTAAAATGGGATTCTTCACCTATGGTTACGGCGTTTATCGCGACGAAACGCGATTGGATTACGGGCGCTACGGCCTCACTGATAAACCCGTGACGGGATTTTATGTGGAAACCGCAAGCATCGGCGTGTTTCTCCATTCGGTGGCGCTCGATTATGCGATCTTGCGGATGGTGACCAACGATGTGTGGACCACCAAAGTTTTAACGGCCTCGCTATTGTTGAAAAAAACCATTCTCACGCTGGCCACCCGCACTGAAACGTCCTCGCGCCCCGCGTACAATACTTCGCGCAAAGTTCTGGAGCTGAAGGAAGACAAGAACGATATTTTTCTGGGCGCGCAATTTAACGTGGGCAAACATTGGATGCTGGGTTTGTTCTACAACTACTACACGCTGCACGAGCTCGCGCTCGGCGTGACGGTGTTCTTCTAATAGAAAATTTGCGTATCAGTGAGTGTGGTGCCGTCGATCCGGCGGATCAGGGAGATGGATACTTCTTTGGCCGGAGTGTAAGGCGTGCCGCCGGAGAAAAATGGGCCTGTGGGAAGCATAAGCGAACCATTGCAAGTCATAATGGCATCTGTTTCCAGGGTGATCGCGTTGAGGGGATCTGATTCGAGACTGAACCAGGCGTCGCAGATGATGGTTCCGCCGGAGAGCGAGCGCGTGTAGTGCGGCACCAGTTCCGAGGTTTTGGGCTCATCGGTGCCGCGGGGTTTTACGCAAGCGGCGCAGGCGAGCGCTGCGAGTAGAATCAAAAGTCTAGGCATATTCTAATTTTACGAGGGGCGCGGATCGGTTTCAAGTCCGGTAAGGGTCACGAACCTCACCGACCACTCACTATAGAAGCGAACCTGTAGGTTAGCATCTATAGTGAGTGACTATGGACCTGCTTAGAACAGTCATCTTTGCCAGGCTATTAAATTTTGCTGGACGCGCTCCCAAC
>JANMVK010000844.1:0-3495 GCA_031392725.1 Pseudobdellovibrionaceae bacterium | reverse complement strand
CAAGCTCTTCGTCGACCCGAAGAAGAAGTTTAACAAAAAAGATTCAATGGCCGCGGTCGACACCACCAAGACCGAGATCATCGTTAAAGGTTACATCGACGTGAATGAGAAAAACGAAGCCGTCGCAAAAATGGAAGTGATCGCCTGGGATGTAGCTGGAAATAAATCATTGGGCAAAGCCACTCACATAGTGGAAGGCACCTACCAAGCCGCCAGCGCGCAAATCACGCGCCCGCAAATCCGCGAAGGCGGGCCGCCGCCGCCGATTAAACCTCTTACGCCTTTCAATCTCGCGGGATCCGCCTACACCGGCCCGGCCCGCTGCGGTTTCGGCGAGATCGGCAAGTACACCGCACCGGCCGACGACGGCAGGGACCGCGTCCCCGCGAAGTCCAACAACTAACGGTTAAACGGTGACCCGGCCACCGCCCATCTTGCTGTTCAGCATTATAGACGTTTGTATACGCTCTAGTCAGGTTGTCTCATTTTGAGATAGTGGGTTCGATCTGGCGTGGACCAAAAAATGAAGACACTCCTGGCAGGGCAAGATGGCAAAGAAGGAGTGTTCGCATGAAACGTGCGGCTTTGATCTTCATTTTCGCCCTGACCACGCTGGCGAGCGCCCACGCTGCGACTGAGGTGCCGCCTCACATACGCACGCTGCTGACGCAAAAATGCGTTTATTGTCATGTGGAAAATGCTGCGGCCAAGTCCCGCTTCCCATTGACCGCTGATCTCAACGAAAAAGTACTCGAAAAATACAGAGACCGCATTGACGAACAGATCTCTTATGGAACTATGCCCCCCGCCACGGTTCCGTCGAATTTGCAGCTCACCAATCAGGATTTTAAAAATTTGGGGCAGTTCATATCCACCTTTCAAGCCGGAGTCATTGTGTCCGGGAGCACGCCCCGGGCACCGCCCCCGCCGCCTTCCCCGCTGGCGTTGAATGGTCTCCTTTGTCTGGCGCCGCCGGTCTCAATCCCAGCGGCTGACCGAAAATTTTTTAGGACCATTTCCTTGGCCCGAATTCAGTTCAAGTCTCCGGCTGACAAAGACCTTTATATCCAAGCGATCAACAAAGTGCTGAATAGTGTTTCCACCAATAAGGACTTGGCCACCGCCACTCTAACGGACGACGGCACGACCCTGCAGGTGGATTTGCGCAAATTCAATCTGAATACTCCCGACAAAACATCGGCTCTGGATAAAGCTCTTGGCTCCGGCGTCTACCGCGCGGATAAATTTATTACCTTGGTGTCTAAACCTCCGTTGTATAATAAATTGCTGGAGCTGCCCAGGACAGTTGCGCAATTGAAGGCACGCTATCTTAGCAATCGCAAGGCACCGGGTCTTTTCGCGGCCACCACCAAATCGGGTGTGTCGTCCCAACACCGGGCTTTTTCCTGTTATCAAGGCACCTACGGCTCGTTTTGCGAGAGCTATGACTATTTAGGACGCAAAAATGGAGGCGACGGTGGCCGTGCCATCTTTCGCGATCCGTTGAAGTTAGAATCCAATGGTGGGGAATATATTTTCAAATTGCCCAATGGGATGAATGCCTATTATCTATCTGCGGCCGACGGCACTGAAAAATCGGACGATCAAACCTCACTTGATGTGGGTCCGATCGAAGTGGTTCAAGCGCCCTTCCGCCGAAACAAGGCCATCATCAACGGGCAAACCTGCATGGCCTGCCACCACAATGGTTTGATACCCAAGCAGGATGAGATGCGCAATTTTGCCACCAAGAATTTTAGTGGAGCCAAGCGGGACCAGGTGCTGGCCCGCTACGCGCCTTATGAAACACTTAAAAAATTTATCGACGAAGACAATGCTAAAACCATCGCAGCCCAACGGGCGATCGGAGTCACTGCGGCGGTCGACCCGGTCAATGAATTGGTCAGCCGGTATGAGGATGGGATTCGGCTAAAAAAACCTGACTGCACTCCATCGACGGCCACCCCATTGTCACCGGCGCGCACGCCCGGGCCGAGGCTATCGAATTTCACATCTGACTTTTTGATCGATTTCGAACCGGGCATCACCCGATAATTTGATACTCACCCTCCTCCTTCCACAGGGGCTCCGGCCATCTTACATTGGCTTTGAACTAGGCTGACGCCGTTTAAAATAAGATTTAAGCGCCCGTCAGGTCTTGATATAAACATCGTAGCGCACACTCTGGCCTTTGAACGAGTGGGCAGCGCCGGGGCGCAACGCCCTCGCTTTCAGTGGACGCTTCACTACGACCCGCTTCCGGCAAGTGTCCCACGCCACAGCGAAAAGTTTTTCCTCTTCAGCTTCGGTGGGCGGCTGTCCCAGTAATTCCTGCAGCATCTGCATGGACTTTGGACTCTTGGCTTTTTTCTTTGGCTTATCGAACATCGGATCTAAAAAAACCACATCGGGGCGCGGAACCAAAGTTCCCAGCTGCTCCATCGCGTCGCCTTCGAGTAACTGCAGGCGAGCGAACATCAATTTCATTTGTAAATCCTGGCGGGCGGCGCGCTGGACTCCGTCGCGAAAAACTTTTGCCACTAGCGCGGATTTTTCCAGCGCCACCACTTCACAACCCATGGCCAACGCCATCACCGCATCGGAACCGAAACCGGCGGTAGCGTCGCACACTCTCGGCTTAGCATTGGCGGCGCCCAAAGCGCGGCGGAAAATATGATTGCGGGGCAATCCCTCAGTGAAATTTTTCTTCCAGCCGGGAGTTAAAAAATCGACGAAGAACGGTTTGCCCTTTTTCTCATCGGAAAAAGCCAAACCTACGGCGCCTTCTTGTTCAATCAACTTCACAGCCATACAAATCCCAACGCCATCCACCACCATACCATCCAGGCCAAGTGGCAGTACAAAGCCCAACGGGAGATCCCCACCAGCTGCGACGCTAGCGGCGAACTCGCCCGCCACAATCTAAGCACCGCCAAGTTTAAAGGCCAGCCCACAAGAATAACCGCACTCAAAAAAAATATTGGAATGCGTAACCATAGCGCCACCATCAACTGCAAAAGCAGCACCACGTAGGCCTCGGCCACCACCGTCAGGCGCGCACGGTCATAGGGCAAAAATGCCAAGGCTGTGCGGAACATCTCCGGCTTGGAGCGGAACAAAAAACCAAACTGCCGCACATGAAACACCCACAGGGTTAACGAACCCAAAGCCACCCCGAGCATAATATCGGCGATATTATAGCGGGCGAACGACGCCAGGGCGATGCCGGTGGTTAACAGCGGTCCAAACAGCATCAGCATGGCGAGATCACACAATCCCCAGCGCCTCCCCCAGCTCTGCGAGATCACCGTCAAAGCCAACGCGGCTAAAATGCACAGCACCGTTAATTCCACGGGAGCATTGAAGAATGCAGGTAGGCCAAACACCAGCGCGAGACCCGCGTTCACCCACGCCCAGCGCTTTAAGGCCGCCGCCGTGACCCAACCCTTTTGAATCACCTGCGAGCCGCGGTTGTGATTCAAGCGGTCCACACCC
>JANMVK010000584.1:0-5120 GCA_031392725.1 Pseudobdellovibrionaceae bacterium | reverse complement strand
GCTGCAGCTGTCGGCTTCGCGTTTGTTGACGGACATTGGACAGATGGAGTTTGCGCTGACCAACCTTGAGGACTACCGCAAGGGTGTGAGGATCATGCTTCCAAGGCGGGCCTGGATAGCCTTGATGAGCGGATTCGCGTGCTTAAAGACAAAATAAAGGCCGCCCAAAGCAAATAACCCAAACCTCCTTGACGCTTGACCGACAAGCCTCATATTTAAAGTTCCGGAGCCTGTAATAAAATGAATCGCGATTTTTACGAAATTCTCGGCGTAGCCCGTGAAGCCGATGGCGACACGATTAAGAAGGCCTATCGTAAAATGGCCATGCAGTTTCATCCTGATAAAAACCCTGACAATAAAGAAGCGGAAGAGACCTTTAAGGAATGCGCGCGCGCGTATGAGGTCCTATCGGATCCCAATAAGCGCTCCGCGTACGACCGCTTCGGGCACAAGGGTGTCGATGGCATGGGCGGTGGCGGACCTCACTTTCAAGATGTGGGAGATATCTTTGCTGCCTTTGGAGATATTTTTGGCGACCTGTTTGGCCAGCAGGGCGGGCGTCAGCAGCGTTCGCGCACGGGGCCCGCGCGGGGTTCCGATCTCCGTTACGTAATGGAAATTGATTTGAAAGAAGTGATTACCGGAGTCGAGCGGCCAATCACTTTTGATACCGACGATTCGTGCCAAGAGTGCGAAGGCAGCGGCGCTGAAAAGGGCAGTGAAGTGGAATCCTGCGCCACCTGCGGCGGGCGCGGCCAAGTGGTGCGCAATCAGGGATTTTTCTCCATGGCCACCACTTGTCCCAAATGCCGCGGCCAGGGCGTGACCATTAAATCGCCCTGCAAAAAATGCCGTGGCGCCGGACGCGTTCCGGTGAACCGTAAAATTTTAGTGAAGGTGCCAGCCGGCGTCGACAGCGGCACGCAACTGCGCATGACCGGAGAGGGCGAGACCGGTGGCCGGGGCGGACCTCCGGGCGATTTGTATATTGATCTCAGGGTTAAGCCGGATCCGCGTTTTGAGCGCGATGGCGCGCAGTTGTATGCGGAATTGGAAATCAGTTATTTGCTCGCCATTTTAGGCGGGGAAGTTGAAGTGGTCACACTTAGGGGACCCAAGAAGCTGACCATTCCGAAGGGCTCGCAGTACGGCGCCCAGGTGAAGCTGGCGGGCGAGGGCTTGCCCTCATTGCGGGGTTCCCGCGTGGGCGATTTGATCTATTTATTGAAAGTGATTTTTCCCAAAAAGCTCAGCAAAGAGGAAGAAAAACTGCTCCGCCAAATTAACGACCTCTGAAGCGTTGCGTTATGAGGCGTTGAGATTGAATTTGTCGATCCGGACCTTGACGGTTCCTCCCCCCAACTCACATTTAGGTTACGTACATAAGGAGCATTCATGGGCAAAATAATTGGAATCGACTTAGGAACAACAAACTCAGTGGTGTCGGTGATGGAAGCCGGCGTTCCCAAAGTTTTGGTGAACGAAGAAGGCGCCCGGACAACCCCGTCAGTCGTGGCGTTCACCAAGGACGGCGAAAAACTGGTGGGGCAAATCGCCAAACGCCAAGCGGTGACCAATCCGGAAAACACCATCTACTCGGCCAAACGTTTTATCGGACATAAATTCGAAGAGATTCAAAAAGAACTGGAACTGATGCCGTTTAAAGTTGTCAAAAAGGGCAACGACATCGCGTTTGATGTGCGCGGCAAGCAAGTGTCCCCGGAGGAAATTTCAGCACTGGTCTTGGGCAAATTGAAAAAAGTGGCCGAGGATTATTTGGGCCAGGAAGTTAAGGAAGCCGTGATTACGGTTCCCGCTTACTTCAACGATGCTCAACGGCAAGCGACCAAAGACGCCGGCCGCATCGCGGGTCTGGATGTGAAACGGATTATCAATGAGCCGACCGCGGCCGCTCTGGCTTACGGTCTGGATAAAAAAGGCGATCAGAAAATTGTAATTTATGACTTCGGTGGCGGTACTTTTGATATTTCCGTTCTCGAGGTGGGCGACAATGTCGTCGAAGTGAAAGCCACCAACGGCGACACGCATTTGGGCGGTGATAACTTCGACGAAAAAATTCTGCGCTGGATGAGTGAGGAATTCATAAAAGACCAGGGCATTGATTTGAAATCCGACAAAATGGCTTTGCAGCGCCTGAAAGAGGCGGCTGAAAAGGCGAAGATCGAATTGAGTTCGGCGCAAGAAACCGAAATCAATCTGCCATTCGTGACCGCGGATCAAAGCGGACCGAAACACTTGGCCATGAAGCTCACGCGCTCGAAGTTCGAGCAGCTGATTGAGGATCTGGTTAAGCGCTCGATCGAGCCTTGCAAAAAATGTTTGGCCGATGCCGGCTTAAAAGCTTCGGACATCGACGAAATCGTGCTGGTGGGTGGGTCGACCCGCGTGCCGATCATTCAGAAAGCTGTTAAAGATTTCTTCGGCAAAGAACCCAACCGTTCGGTGAACCCGGATGAAGTGGTGGCCATCGGCGCCGCCATTCAAGGCGGTGTTTTGGGTGGTGAAGTGAAGGATGTACTCCTTCTCGACGTCACGCCTTTATCCCTCGGTATCGAAACTCTCGGCAGCGTGATGACCAAGCTGATCGAGCGCAACACCACAATCCCGACGCGCAAAAGCCAAGTGTTCTCCACCGCCGCCGACAATCAAAGCAGCGTGGACATTCATGTGCTGCAGGGTGAACGCGAAATGGCGACCGATAATAAATCTCTCGGCCGCTTTGAGCTGACGGGAATTCCGCCGTCTCCACGGGGAGTGCCGCAGATTGAAGTGACTTTTGATATCGACGCCAACGGCATTTTGAACGTCAACGCCAAGGACATGGGCTCCGGTAAAGAGCAGGCGATTAAGATCACCGCCAAGTCCGGTCTCTCTGAGGACGAAATCAAAAAGATGGTGCGCGATGCAGAAGTGCACGCGGATGATGATAAGAAAAAACGCGAGGCCATTTCCAATAAAAACAATTTGGACAATATGATCTACCAGTGTGAAAAACTCATTCGCGATAACAAGGACAAGTTGGGCGACACCGAAGTGAAGCCGGTTGAAGAAGCCGTCGTGAAAGCTAAGGAAGTCTTAGCTAAAGCGGACTCCACAGCCGACGAACTCAAGGCCGCGCTCGACGCGTTGACCACTGCCAGCCACGGCATGAGCGCTAAGCTCTACGAGAAGAGCAAGACCTCCACTGGCCCAGAGGCTGGCGCCACCGGCGCTTCTGGCACTGAGGACAAAGCTAAGAACGGCGACGATGTGATCGACGCCGATTTTAAAGACGTGAAAGAATAATCGCTCGACTTAGGGCCTGAGCGACTCAGGCCCATATAAGGACATTCCGATACGTGTAGGTAGAGGGATGTGTAATGAGCGGCGCTATTCGCCAACCTAAAGTTCAACCGGCACCGGATGTCTTCGATTCCGATAAGGACGATGACATCGATGACGTCAATGCCGATGGTTCCGGCAACGGAGTCGGCGACAAATCCGCGTTTGCCGCGGCCACTCCCCAGCAGCACGCAGCCAAAGTTGAAGGCATTCAACAGGCCGCCGTAGTGGAGCAACAGAAGGTGCGTGAAGGCACCTCACCCTCGATCCGCACTCGTCCCGGCACATTTTATTCCGTCGATGCTCTGTTAAAATTTTTAAAAGAAAATAACGGTTCCGACATTCACGTATCGTCCGGCAACTGGGTGATGATCCGCGTGCGCGGCACCATGTTCCCGCTGAACTATAAAGTCGGCGACAAGGAAGTTCGCGATCTGATTTTGCCGTTTTTGAGCAAGGTTCATGTGGAAGAGCTGGAAGCCCAGCGCAGCGTGGATTTTTCCTTCGTTAATCCCGGCACCGGCGTGTTCCGCGCCAACGTATTTTATCAACGCCACGGCCTAGCTTTCGTATTGCGTCTTCTCCCGGAGAAGGCGCCCACATTAGACGAGTTGGATGTGCCCTCCATCATCCGACGTTCGTGTTACACCGATAACGGTTTGATTCTGGTCACCGGTCCCACGGGTTCGGGAAAATCAACAACTCTTGCCGCCATGATTAATGAAATCAATATGAACCGGCGCGGCCACATTATCACCATTGAAGATCCGATTGAGTATTTGCATGACAGTAAAAAATGTTTAGTCACGCAGCGGGGCATGGGCGGCCATTTTACCGATTTCAGTTCCGCCCTTCGGGCCGCTTTGCGCGAAGATCCAGATGTTATTTTGGTGGGAGAGATGCGTGACCGCGATACGATGTCGGCCGCGATCCGCGCCGCGGAAACCGGACACTTGGTGCTATCCACTTTGCACACCGGTTCAGCGGCGAAGTCCGTTGACCGTATTTTAAATTCGTTTCCCGCCGACGAGCAGGATGAGATCCGGGTGGTTTTATCGGAGACTCTCCGCGTGGTGATTTCACAAAAACTGATTCCCAATAAAGCCGGAACTAAACTTAAATTGTTCCAAGATATCATGGTCAACAACCGTGCCATCGCCAACTTAATCCGTGAGGGCAAAACCTTCTTGATTGAGAATGTGATGCAAACGGCGACGGACGAGGGCATGGTGCTGATGGATAGAGCGATCCGCGAAGCCGCTGAAGAAGGCGCGATCCGCATGGCCGACGCCCATGAAAGCTCCAACGATAAACGCATTATCGAAGAGAGTAATGCGTTCCTGCGCAATGAAGTAGGAATTGTCGAGACCGTGGAGAAATTAACCCGTGAAGAGTTCGGCCAGGCCGGTCACGCCGCCAGTGCCATGGGCTACGAACAGTCGCTGCCCAGTATGGTGAAAGAAGTTTTGACTGATGGGCCAAACGTGATTCCCAAAGAGCTCATCGGCCTTAAGAATATCGTGGCCGAGCTGAAGCCGGGCTTTAAGAAGCCCAAAGACATCGCTAAACAGGATGGGAAGGTCAATCCTGTGCATCTCGTCAGTAAGAAGAAGCCTGGCGAGTAATTACTCGAGCACCATTGCTGCTTCAGAATCACAATAAAACACCGAACCCACGTTTAATTTACCGGGTGATTTGTCGAGTTCGTTTCCCACTTCGGCGATATATTGCTGTTTCTGCCAGGTGGGGATTTGCAGTTGCGTGCCGAGCTCCAATTG
>JANMVK010000440.1:0-2291 GCA_031392725.1 Pseudobdellovibrionaceae bacterium | reverse complement strand
GACATTCTCTGCCGGAATCACCGCCGACAAAAACCTGCTTCAGCACCATAAATTCGTGCATCAATTTGTCGGTGATGGGACGTTCGCGTAAAAAATAAGTCTGTAAGAAGCGGCGGATCTCTTCCGGCGCGTAAGACCCTTCATCGGCCCCACGGGTCAGCTGGGCGAAAGTGGAAAAGGCCTTTTGCAAACAGCGCATAAAATCGGTGATCTGGCCTTCGCTCAATTCGTCGGCCACGTATTTTTCCATGTGCTGGGGTATCTTCCCCACGCAGGAATAATTTTTGCCGCTGAATGACGGCGGGCTTTGGTCCGGCGCTTTTTCGCCCGTCTTCAATCCGCAGCCGGCGGCCGCAACCAAAGCACTGACAATAAATAAAATCATCCCTCTTTTAAAACACATAACTAACCCCCCCGAAAACCCGATCATTGGCACGGTAGCGGGTGAACAATCCCGCCTTATTCGATGCCGGACTCACACTGCTGCCTAAAATATCCGCGCCCAAAAGCCAGTTCACGGGCCCTTGGTTTAATTCCAGTTGGGAGGACAGCCATCCGCCCTGCTCGGGGATGGAATAGAGGTAGCGATTGGTCCAATTTAGCTTGCTTGAAGAAAATTGCGACAACAGAATTTTCCAGTCGAATGCCGCCACATCTTTCAAGGGATACCGGTCGAGAGACGATTGCACTTGATCTTCTTCTTTCAGGAGGCTGGCTTTGGACTTCGAGCCCACTTCGAACACTCGTAAATAGGAGTACTGAAGCCACGAAGGACGGCCAATGATCCGGCGACCTAAATAATGCTGATATGCCAGACCTGCAATGAGCACATCGTCAAGTGGCGCTTCTTCGTACTCATTGGGAAACTGACTGCGATCGGGGAACTCCGCCGTAAGAGAGACCCATCCATGATCATCAACGCGGTCAAAGCCCGTTTCTATGGTGGCCACATGATGCATTACAATCTTCGGGTGAATGGTCGCGGTGATCTCAAGCGGTGTGCCGCCACCTAGATTCGCGCAGTTGGTGCACTCCAGCCCGAGATGAATTTGATTGCGTGGCTTATACGCATAGTTGGTGCGCAACCAAAAACCGTCGTTCTGGTAGTCCATTGCCGCGGCGATGCTGGGATTAAAAAACAATTTCTTGTCATCGGGACGGTCGACTTGAAAATAAAGGGGCGCGTCGCTGGCAAAAGCTGTTCCCCGAAACAACCCCAGGTTTCCCGCGGGCTGCTGAAACCAGCGGTTGGAAGAATAAAAACGGCCATTATCCAGCCGGTATTGCGGTCCTTGATCCGGCAAATTCACGCCCGAACCAAACACGGTGAAGCGCAGGCGGCGTGAAACTTCGGCTTCCAAAAACAGGCCGGTTAATCCCTGCTGCTGGGGTTTAAGATAATCCCAGCGCAATTCGGGCTGCCACACGCCCAAATGGAATTCCTCATCAATGCGGCTCCAGGTCCGAATCTTCCGTCCGGCGGTCACGGTGACCCGGGAATTGGCGGTCCCTACATAAGCTTCGGGCACGCCTAAATAAGACTCATCACGGGATTCAAAAGCTCCCTGCCCGCGTGCATTGAGTTTGTAATTCAATGATTTTACTTTATCGGGCGCCAAAAACAGCTCGGCCGCCATTTGAGTATAGTTCGACTGCTGGGTGGAATGTTGAACTCCACCTAAATACCGGTCTTGCCGGAGGTCTAAATTTAAATAACTCGCGGATTGGCTGGATGCGAAGGCCAAAGGGCCTCCCACAGCAAACGCCGCAAGAACGAACAGTAGTCCCATACCAAAGAGCCCTCCCGAGGCTCATGGATGGTAGTTTACATATATTGATAGGGTGGTTTCAATTTGGACCCAGCACCGTTGTACTCATTTCACAACGCGCTTCATTTGTTCATAACTTCGACAGCTGGTTGAGGATACTCATTAGGACGATCCTCTCGGCGTCAAAAGCCCAATCATTTCGCTTTAGTTTCCAGTTTAGGAAGTACACTCCGCCCCCAAACATGGAGAAGGGGGTATCACCATATTTCATCATGAATGTATAAAATGCCAAAACCTCCTCTGGAGGCAGACCCTTTTTTGACAGCAAACGCGAGAGTGTTGGGCCGTATTTCTGGTAGGCCACCATCGACTCAACTAAGTTTATATGCTCGGTTTGGTCGACGTCATAAAGCCTTAAAAAAGTCTCGACATACTGAAACAGCATCATGATCTGCAGAATATCCTTGGTGCCCATGGGTCCGGTGATCACTTTTCCCAGAACCGTGTCTTCGGCGGCCTTCA
>JANMVK010000332.1:0-3420 GCA_031392725.1 Pseudobdellovibrionaceae bacterium | reverse complement strand
CCGGCGCACACCGCCGCGCAGGTGATGTGGACGTTCAGTGAAAATTCACCCTCGCATTCGCAGAAATTGGTGAGCAGCCGCAGTGGGGAGTTGATCAAAACCCGCGTCCAGCTTGAGGGACAGCGGGTGAACTCCGAAGTGGTTTTAAAAATTCGGTTTGATCCCACGGTTGAAGTGTCGGTGCCGTACAATCTTTACGCGGTCATGGTTTTGCGCAACGGCGCGGTTGAAGGTTGGTGGGATTTCACCGGCGGTTGCAATGGTCCAGGCATAAGTTTTTTCCCAGGCCGTGAGATCCGCCTTCCTTCGGTGAAAATGATTGGCGAAAAGCCGGAACAATTGCAAATTATGGTGTGGGGAAAACTCTAGCCGCCTTATTTTATTTGTGGTCCGCAGCGGCCTTCGCCATCGACATGCCCGATATTAAGTTGCCCGACAAAGATAAAATTCTCGAGCCATTCTTCAAAGAGTCGGCCCATCCATGGCGGGTCTTGGGAATTTTGGATTTTCCCTTCTACAGTTTCTATCTCGGCGCGCCCGCGGTGCACGGCGTGGCTTATGTGCCCAACTTCGCGCCGCGCCTGGGTCCGCGGATTTTATACCGGGACATCGGCGCCACCATCACCATGGCTTTGCCCGTTCCGGATAATGAAAAGCGGCGGCGGGGCGATTCCACTCACACCGGCATTTCCTTCAACAGCTACTGGCGGCGCAATGCCATGGATCTTTATTACCACCGCTTCCGCGGATTTTACGTTTCCAGCCCGTTCACCGAATTGAGTTTCAATAAACCCGAACGCTACCCCTTGCTGCCCGACGCGCGCGCCACCACCTACGGCATCAACTGGTATTTCGTGTCTTCGCCCGCCCGCTACAGTCTGCGCGCGGCGTTTGATCTCCATGAATTCCAACTGAAGAGCGGCGGCAGCTGGATTTACAATCCGTATTACAATCATCTGCAAATTTCCGTCGGCAATGAATTTATCCCCGGCATCGGCAGCGAATCGCTGGTCGCGCTGCCGAATTTAGCTTCCGGCCGCATGGACACCGCCGGGATGGCCGTCGGCTATGGATACACTTACATTTATAATCACTACTTTGCCACGGCTCAGGGGGCAATTGGCCCCGGGCTTCAGTATCAACGCATCCAACGAACGGACGGCAATGATACGGAAGTGGTCAGTTTCTCGGCAAAAGTGAACGTCAATCTGTCCACCGGATGGAATAACGAGAAATATGTGGGCGGCATGAAGGTTCTAGTCGACACAATTTGGGCCCAGGTGTCCGACACGCAGGTGTATTCCAGCCTAATCAATGTACAATTTTTCCTTGGCTACCGCTTTTAACGGGAGTAGCACACAGGTAACAGGAGGTTTTATGTTGTTAACGACACTTATTTTCGCGAGTCAGGTTTATGCGGCCACACCTAAAACGGTCACTTTAAAAAACGGCACCAATGAAACCGTGGGGACGGTTACGCTCACACCAATGGCTAAGGGAGTGAAACTCACTGTTGATATCGCCAAGCTGCCTCCAGGCGAACACGCCATCCATTTTCACGACGTCGGCACCTGCACGGGCCCGAAGTTTGATTCCGCTGGCGGACATTTCGCTCCGACCACGAAAGGCCACGGCTTTGACGCCGCTGAGGGATACCATGCGGGCGATATGGCCAACATTATTGTCGGCGCCGATGGCAAAGCGAAAGTGGAAATCGTAAATGCCAATGTGACTTTAGACAAAGGCACCACCTCGTTAATGAAAACGGGCGGCACGGCTTTGGTTGTTCATGAAAAAGCGGACGACTATAAAACCCAGCCGTCAGGCAATGCCGGAAGCCGGCTCGCCTGCGGTGAGATTAAGTAACGGGCGCCTATCTCGACGAAATCGTCGAGAGGGAGCGGGCGGCGGGAGTTTTCTTAACCTTAGCCGTCCATTCGCCGATGGATTTCTCCAGCACATCCAGAGGCAAAGCTCCGTAGCGCAAGACTTCATCGTGGAATTCGCGAATATCAAATTTGTCACCCAAAGCCACCTGTGATTTTTCACGCAGCTCACGGATTTTCAACTGACCCACTTTGTAGGCCAGCGCCTGGCCGGGCCACGAGATATAGCGGTTGATTTCGTTTTCGGATTCCACATCCGTTGTCGGCATCTGGGCGCGGTAATAGTCCCAAGCTTTTTGCTTAGTCCAGCCCTTGGAATGCATGCCGGTGTCGACCACCAAGCGAACCGCGCGCAACATCTGTCCGCCTAAATGGCCGTAGTAAGAATATGGACTTTTATAAAAGCCCATTTCCTTACCGAGAGTTTCCGCGTACAGCGCCCAACCTTCGACATAGGCCGTAAAACTGCCGTGCTTGCGGAACTCAGGTAACTCCCCAAGCTCTTGCGCGATGGCGATTTGAAAATGGTGACCGGGAACGGCTTCGTGCATGGTCAGCGTTTCCATATCCCATTTTGCCCGCGACGGAAGATCATAGGTGTTGGCTTCAAAGTATCCGGGACGCCCGGCTTCGGGACTGCCGCCCATATATTGCGCGCCGGCCGCGGTCTTGGCTTGGAATTCCTGGATCGCGCGCACTCCATAAGTCAAACGCGGGAGAGTTTTAAACAACTTCGGTAATTCCGGATCCAGCCGTTTGGCGATGTCGCGGTAACCGGCCAAGAGATCTTCCTTATTGGTATAAAAGAACTGCTTGTCCTTGAGCATAAATTTATTAAAGGCCTGGAGATCGCCTTTGAACTTCACTTGCTCAATCACCTTTTGCATTTCCGCGGTGATACTCGCCACTTCTTTGAGTCCCAACTCATGGATCTGGTCGGGAGTCATGGTGGTGGTGGTGTGGCGTTTTACGAAGTAAGCGTACCATTCTTTGCCGTTGGGCATTTCGGTCCATGCGATGGATTCGCGGCCATGGGGCGCATACTCTTTGTCAAAAAATTCTTTAAACTTAGTCACCGCGGGATAAATTTTGGCGGCGATCAGCTCTTTCGCCCGGGTTTGTAATCGCGTGCGATCAGCTTCGGTAATCGAGGGGCTCATCTCTTTAAAAGTTTGATAAAAAGGGCTGTCTTCCGTTTTTGGCGGAGTGAGTTGGGCCAGTTGTTCGGTAATCTTGAACATAAACGCTTTCACCGGCATGGCTTTGCGTTTCACACCTTCGCGCATCACATTGGCAATTTGCTCAGCCAGTGCGGGATAGCGTTCAAGGCGGGTCAGCATATTTTCATAGCCTTTAACCGTAGTGGGCATGGCCGACAGCACTTGCGTGGCGTCCACTTGAAATCCGTCCATATGGGAAATCGGCATAAAATCGTTGTCGAACTTGTCGCCTTCGACTGACATATTGGCATTCCGCAGAGCTAAATCGTAAGTCACGCGGTCGCGCGCGGGCAGGCCGGTGCGCTTAATTTTCA
>JANMVK010000329.1:0-1831 GCA_031392725.1 Pseudobdellovibrionaceae bacterium | reverse complement strand
AATCAGCGCGAACACCGCGGTCATCGCCGGTTTGTAGTAGGTGCCGCGCAATTCCCCGCCGCCGGAATAAAATGTCGAGCCCGACAAAAATTTCCACGGGTTGTCTAACGATTGGATCAAAGAATTAGCGGCCACTTGATCGTAATCGTCGCCGACGAATCCGGCCGGATAGAGATTATGAAAGGTCAAAACCCCGAGCGGGATCAGCAGCAGCCAGGCAAAGCGCATCCTTAACGATAGACTGAATTAGCGGTGCTGTTCAAGCTTGAGCAGGTAGCGCTTGTTGGAGACGCCGCCGCCAAAGCCGCTTAAGGCGCCCGAGCTCGCGATCACCCGATGGCACGGCACGATAATGGAAATTGGATTTTTAGAATTAGCGGTGCCCACGGCGCGCGCCTTTTTATGATCACCTAGACGTTTGGCCTGCTCGGCGTAAGAGATGGTTTTTCCATAGGGAATCTTGCGTAACTGCGTCCACGCCTGCTGCTGGAAGGGAGTGCCCACCGGTTTCAGCGGAAGATCAAATTCGGTGCGCTTACCAGCGAAATATTCCCGCAATTGCAGGATGGCTTTTTTAAGTACGGGATGATTGTCGTTTTGCTCGAGGCGCTTAGCCACCCGTTGCCAATGGCGCTCTTGCTGCCACACCAACGCGTGCAAGCCCTCTTCGGAAGCGATCATGTACAAATCACCCACCGGGCTTTCCATCATGGTCCACACAGAACCTACGGGAAATTTTTGACTGGAAAGGGTCACAATACCTCCACAAAACAGAAAGGCCGAACATACGTCCGGCCTCTCGATCTTGCTATAAAAATTAAAAATTTTATTTGTTAATTTTTAGGAGCTCAACGTCAAACACGAGCACAGAAAACGGCGGAATGCCGGGCTGAGCTTGCGCGCCGTAAGCGAGTTCCGGCGGAATGTACAAACGGTACACGGAACCTTCGGGCATCAATTGCAAAGCTTCATGCCAGCCTTTGATAATTCCGTTGAGCGGAAACTCAGCGGGCTGTCCACGATCGTGTGAAGAGTCAAATTTCGCGCCCGTCACCAATGTGCCTGTGTAGTGCACAGTCACTTTGTCTTTAATCGTGGGCTTTTTGCCTTTGCCTTCCTTCATCACTTCATACTGCAAGCCGGTGCCGGTGACTTTGACCGTGTTCTTGCCCTTGTTTTTGACTAAGAACTCCGCGCTAATGGCTTTATTTTTCTCAGCATCGGCCATGGATTTCGCTTGAGCCGCTTGTTGCAAAGACTGAATGGCCTTTTGCTGCTCTTCGGGAGTCACTTCGGGCTTGTCGCCTTTGAGACCCGCGGCCACCGCGTAGCCGACCACTTTGGGATCGAGGTCGATATTTTGCGCTTTGATATTTTGCGCGATGTTCTGACCAATGGCATAGCTCAGTTTGGCTTTGTCATTGTTTAAGCTAGGTTTGCGATCGCAAGCCAAGGTCAACGCCACAACGGGCGCGACGGCGGCTGCTATTACGTGCTGCAATTTCATGAGTAGTTCCTCCAGATATCAGGAGACCTCGACAACGAGACCTCACAATGTTTTCGTAGACACCAACCCCAATAGGAAACTCCAAGGTAATATTGATGTCCATCGTTTTCTTAAAAGGGTACGCCGTGACGAATAGCTCCGCGATCTCGAGCGGTTTTTTGAGCGGTCTCATAACCGGCATCCGCATGGCGAAACAGGCCCATCGCCGGGTCGGCGGTCAGGACCCGCTCGAGCCGCTTTCCCGCTTCCACAGTGCCGTCCGCGACAATCACCTGCCCGGCGTGAAGCGAATATCCGATGCCCACGCCACCACCATGGTGAAAG
>JANMVK010000210.1:0-2027 GCA_031392725.1 Pseudobdellovibrionaceae bacterium | reverse complement strand
AAGCCGCCGGCTTCCGTCAGTTTTGGCGCCACTATTCCCGTTCCGCAGGCCGCCGGTCCCGAATTTGATTCCGACCGCACCGATCCCGCGATTGACTCCAAACGGGTCCGCGCGCAAAAAGAGACCCCGGCTCCGAAAGCCGCGCCCGGCAAAAAGGCCAGCGGAGTCGCGCCCAGCACGCGCAAGAAAAAACACAGCGGCACTTTCGCGCCGCCCGCGCCTTACAAAGACCTAAAAGAAATCATCAAGCCGCACAAGGGCTCGGTGGTGGAAGTCATCGTCGCTTGGAAAGACCGTGTGCTCTCGTCCAATCACTTCAGCAAGCACGGCAGTGTGTTTATGAGTTCGGCGGAAGACGCCGACGTGTTTGTGCCGATCGTTTCCTCACGCAGCAAATTTGAATTATTAAAAATCGGCGCGCAAGTGGGCGTGTGCCTGACCCAGGAAATGTCGGGCGAGTTGACCCGCGACGGGGAAACTCTGTCGCTGAATGAGCTGGCTAAGCAAAATAAAATCCGCGACGCCGGAACGCACTTTGAATACGACTTGCGCCAAGGTGAAATGATCCGCATCGGTTTGCAAAACAATCTGCTCTCGATCTATGTGCGCTATGTGGCCGAGACGCCCAAGCCGCTCGTGGCTCCGCTGCTCGACATGAGCTCAAGCGAAGTGACGGGTGTGATTTTGGCCATGGCGATTTCCGCCATCCTTGGCCTTTACATGAATATTTACACGCCCTCGCCGCTGCTCGACGACGAAGCCAAGCTGGATGAGCCCATCCGCAAAGCCATCGTGATGTTCCAGCCGCGTAAGATTGTTGAAGTCAAAGACGAGGTCAAACCTCCGGAGCCGGAAAAGAAGGCCGAAAAGAAACCGGAGAAAGTCCGCACTTCGCCCACCGCTCACACCGAAACCAAAGGTGATCCCGGAGCGCCCAGTGATGTAAAAAAGGTTCCGCTGCCCAAAAAGCCGAATAAGTTAGTGTCGGCGCAAAAGCCGGGCGGCGCGATTAAGACTTCGCCCAAAGAAGGCGCCAATATGAAGAGCGAAAAACCCGATCCCACAAAAATGGGTTTGCTCGGAGTGTTCGGCACCAAGGGCACGCAAGCGCAAATCAATAAAGCTTACTCAGGTTCAGGCGAGTTGATCGGAACCGCGGACAGCGCCACCGGTTATGCCGGTAACGCCGACAACCGCGACGGCGACAATCTCGGCGGAAAATTAAAAGACACTGGCTCAGGCAAGGGCTCCAGCACCGTGGGTATCGCGGGCGTTGGCACCAAAGGCCGCGGCACCGGCGGCACGGGCTACGGCACGGGCGGGATCGGCACTAAAGGGTCCGTGCAAATTAACGTCGGCGGGCAAGAAGCGGATTTCTCCGGCTCGATGGATCGTGAAGCCATCCGCCGCGTGATCCGTGAGCATTTGCGCGAAATTAGAAACTGTTACGAGCGTGAGTTACAAAGAACTCCCGACTTGTACGGTAAAGTTGTGATCACCTGGGACATCGTCGAAGGCGGGCGCGTGTCGCAAGCCGGTGTGTCCCGCAATGAAATCGGAAGTTCAGCGGTCGGTGAGTGTATCGCCGCCCGGCTTAAAACTTGGAAATTCCCCGATCCGCCTAAAGATCAGGTGGGCCGCGTGAGTTATCCGTTCGTGTTCAGTTCGCAGTAGGATTAGGAATTAAAAAAGGACCCCGGAAGGGTTCTGGTTATTACAACAGGAGGGATTCTTGGAACAGCAGGTAGCTCAAGTCGGCGAAATGGTCGACCGGTGCGCGGGGTACGGAAACTTCGTGGCCAAATCATTCTGTCAGGGCGGTCATGTCATGATCGTTATTGCCCTGATCGGTGTGTGTACGGTATTTTTGATCGTCAACCGTTTGATGGCTTTGCAAAAGCTCACGGTCGATAAAATCAACATCACGGAAAATCTTTTTACCATGATTTTACGCGGTGACATCCGCCAGGCGATCGCCTTCTGCGATTCCCGGCCGACACCATTAACTAATACTTTAAAAGCCGGAC
>JANMVK010000208.1:0-2717 GCA_031392725.1 Pseudobdellovibrionaceae bacterium | reverse complement strand
CGAAGCCATGCCACAGCGCCTCACTCCCGAGCCCGCCCGCTCTCCGTTTGAGTGCGAAAGCTTGGAAGTGCCTTCCTATTTGCGTCGTAAGCGTGGATTAGGTGCTGAACAACCGGACGGAATCGAGTAACAATTGGGCTCTAGTGGACAGAGCCCTGTTTGTTTCCGATATTCATATCCAGTCGGCGGAAGACAAGAACTGTCTTCTCTTCGAGAAATTCTTAGAAAAATGCATTTCCCTGAAGCCGGATATTCTATTTCTGGTTGGGGACATCTTCGACCTGTGGATCGCCGACCGCGATTATTTCGTGAAGGAATATGCGGGAGTCATCGAGCGCATTCGTACGCTGGTCGGGGCGGGAAGTAAGGTTTACTACTTCGAAGGCAATCACGATCTAGATTTGGGAGTTTTCTGGCAAGAGCATTTGAACGTAAAAGTGTTCGAGGGCCCCGCGTATTTTGATTTATTGGGGCGGACCGTGCGGGTTGAGCACGGTGATGAAATGGATCCCGCCGACAAAGGCTATTTATTTCTGCGCTGGCTGCTGCGCACGCCGGCCGCTAAGGAGTTGGGCCGTCGCGTGCCCAATCCCGCTGTTCGCTGGATCGGGGAGAAGGCCAGCCGCGCTTCGCGCGATTATACGTCTTATGTGAAGACGATTAGTGATAGCGAAGTTAAGACTAAGTTTTTGCGGCACATAGATGTGGTTCACGGTGAGAAGCCGTTTGATGTTCTGGTTTCCGGGCATGTTCATGTGTCTGAGGATTTGTCGCTTGAGAAGGGCGGCAAGACGGTGCGCGCGTTTAATTTGGGAACGTGGCTGAAAGAGCCGCTGGTCCTTGAAATGCGGGCGGGTGAGGTGCAGTTGATGCCGGTGGAAAAATTCTTGTCGAAAAATTAAATTGGTTTGTGACGCGGATCGCTTCCGAATCGGAAGCGAGTTGCGTCAAATTTTGGGCTACTCTGTGTAAATAGAGTAGGATCCCCATTACGGAAAGTAAACTCTCTGCCAATCTTTATTAGACGCCAGTGTTCTCGGATTAATCAGAAATTCCCGCTGCATGCGTGACTGAATGTCAGTGGCGCGCTGGTTGTTAAGCATTGGCGGTACAGTGCCGACGAATTCTTGGGTCCACCTGTTGCCATTTTCACCCGCAAATATTTTCCAGCGGTCTTCTTCCAAGCGGTCAAACTTCACCGGATATTCAGCCACAAAGTTTTTGCCCTCGTAACGCCGAATTCTCCAGCCAGATGACCCATCGCTCACGGGCGGAACATAAAATTCCGTAACCGACTTATCGCCGGCCCAGCTGACGCCGGCCCAGGCCGAGCTGTCTTCTAAGCAATTGGCTTTGCTCCACTCGCGCCGCAACCGCGCGGAATTTTTCAAATCAAACCATTGAAACACCGGCATCACCGTCCCAGCGCGTGATTCCAGGCCCCATTGAAAGCGCGGCCATTTTAGATCCGGCACTATTTCTTCGGCGAAATCACGCGGCTCGCTCATATTCTCGCGCCAATACGTCTGCAATGCCAACGGCAGATCGCGGCTCGCAAGACCAGCCTCTTTCTTCCAAGTCTCAGAAAAACGCCGCAAAAATAACCCCGCGAAATCCTCGCTGCCTTTATGACTTAAAATTTGCGCCGGCTTGGAGGCGCCCCAGCTTTCGGTCGAACCGAAGCGTAATGGAAACAAAACGCTATTCACCCGGCCAGGCGCCGCGGCGGCAACCGCGACATCTTCCACCCGCGAAATTAAATTAATCAGCGTCTGATTGGCAACTTTGGGCACTAAACTCTCATAATCAAACCGCAAAACCTCCGCGCGTCCCGATACCGCCACAAAAAAGTCCTCATTCCCAAAAGCAAACGGCCGCGCAAACCCCGCGGCACCCAAAGTGTGAATCAAATCCGGCAGATGATCGCGCCGGCCACCGGGCAGCGGGAAATCCAGCACCATCACGGCATCCGGGCGTAACGTGCGCCTCACATGAGAATAAAATTCCTTAGTGTAAAGCAGCGACAAATCGTAATTTACCGGAAACGGCAAATCGATCAGCACCAAATCATATTGCGCGGGTAATCCGCGTACGAACTGAAACGCGTCGGAAATATGCACGCTAACCCGCGGGTCCTTCAGCACGCCGCCATTCAAAGCCAAAATCTCCCGCTGTTTGTTGGCCAAGCCAATCATCACCTTATCAATTTCCACCAAATCAATGCGCTGAACTGACGAGTAAGCCAACAACTCCTTAGCCAGCAACCCATCGCCGCCGCCCAAAACCAAAACTCGCCGAGGATCACGACCTAACAAATTAATCCCACCATGAACCATGCTCTCGTGATAGCGCCCCACCGAACCGGAGCTAAACTGAATCTTGCGGTCCATATACAATTGAAAATCCTGCCGCCCCTGAATGGCCTCGGTAAATTCCGGTGGCACCACATCGATCCATTGATAAGGAGTGCGGATCCGGATTGGCGAGCCCAAGCGTCCCAACAGACTCCAATCGCCGAATAAGGATGCCGTTGAAGTGAAATGCGGCGAAAAGTAAATATTCTGTAAATGCAGCCGGCTTAACAGCGGCTGGAAATTCATCAGGGCCATCAGCACAAATCCCAACGCCAAATGAGCCAACCGGTTAATACCGGGTGCCACTTCAATCAATATCACCGACGCCGCGATAAAATTAACTAAACCCAACACGTGCGCCGT
>JANMVK010000189.1:0-13458 GCA_031392725.1 Pseudobdellovibrionaceae bacterium | reverse complement strand
TGAGACACAAAATTGCTGCTGCGATCGATCAAAGCGACTTTGCACCCGGTGCGAATTCCGGGATCGAGGCCCAACACCACTTTTGAACCAAAGGGTGAACTCATCAGGACGCGGCGGACGTTTTCCGCAAACACTAAAATGGCATCCAAATCGGCGCGCTCTTTTAATTGCGTGTGGAGCTCATTACCCAAGGACGGAATCACATGAACCGTGAGCGCGGTCTTAGCCGTGGCTTTCATATACTCAGTGGCTTGCGATTCCGAAGTGATCGCGGCCTTTTCAAAAGTTTTTAACAACGAGTCTTCGTCACACTCAATCGTGACCTTCAGCTCGCCCTCTTGCCAGCCCCGGCGCAGAGCCAGGTAACGGTGCGAGGCTTTGCGGTTGTCGAGACTTTTAATGGCCTCGGTAAAATCCGCGTACATTTCAAATTTCGAATGAGGCTTAAACTCCGCGGTGCGCGCGGATTTAATTTTGCCGTGATTGTAAATCTCTTCACGCACGCGCCCACGCAGCGCGGGCTCGTTGCTTAATCGCTCCACCAAAATATGTTGAGCACCACGCAACACTTCGTCGTAAGTGGCGAAACCCTTGGACGCGGACAAAAAGTCTTTAGCTTTAACTTCAAGAGTGGTGGCTTCAGTGGCTCCACCATGGCTCAACGCCCAGATCCATTCCGCCAGCGGACCTAAACCGGCCTCGCGCGCCAGAGTGGCTTTTGATTTTTTCTTTTTCTTAAACGGACGGTAAATTTCTTCGATGGCGGCCAAGTCCCATGAGGACTCTAAAGCCTTTTTTAAATCGGCGTTGAGGTTGCCCTGCTTTTCAATTTCCTTCAGAACAAAATCTCGGCGCTGAACGATGGTGTTGTGATCCTCAAAGGCCTCAAGCACATCGCGAATTTGCACTTCATCCAAGTTGCCGGTTTTTTCTTTCCGGTAACGGGCCATAAACGGAACGGTCGCGCCCTCGGCGTGCAGTGCTAACACCGCTTCCATGGATTTGCTCTGCACCCCTGGAACCCGTTTGGAAATGTAATTCGTGACTGTTTGCATATGATTTTTATTTGTGGCGGTACATGATCAATCCGTGAGTGGGATCGTAGGGCGAAACACCCACGGTCACTTTATCACCCACGACGACCCGGATATTAAACCGGCGCATTTTGCCGCACAGCTTGGCTGAGATTTCGACGTTGTTCTCGAGTTTCACTTTATAGATTCCGCCTGCGGCGACATCTGATATCTGTCCCTCGAGCTGTGCTAGATCATCTTTGGCCATGAATTCCCGTTCTGCCCCTGAGGTTGGTAGTCCCTATGGTTTATAATTCGAAATTAGATATTTTATGCCATCTTTAAACAAAACTTCCAAACGATCGTTGCGGTTGGCCAAAATGTAACCCCAGCCGAGCACCTTGTGCACGATGGCCGTTTTTTCCTCAAACACGGCCTTCATGTTGTAGGGCTTAGCTTCGATCTGCTCAGCTTTCTTAAACAACGAGATCCACTTTTGCGCCAATGCGGAGGCCGCTTCAGTGGCACTCGCCGAGACGGAAATCTTACGTGAGCGGGCCGGTTTCTCAGCCTTCTCCGCTTTAATCGCCTTCACGGTGGTCGCCTTAAGTGCTTCCTTTGCCATAGTAATGGCCGGCTGCACTCTCCCAGGTTTAACCTGCGCTTTTGCCGCAGGCGGCGACTTGGCCGCCACCGGTGCCGCCATCTGAGGTTGCGGTTTAGCCTGAGCTTGCGGCTTCGCCGAGACCTTAGCTGTTGGCTTAGCGGCAACCATAGCGGTCGCCTTCACCGCGGCCTTGGCCATCGGTTTAGCCGCAGCGGCGGTAAGTTTTTCCCCTTTTACTTTCATCGGCATCGCCTTAACTTTAGGCTTTGCCGATACCACGGCTTTCGCCGTCCCCTTGGATTTCAACGCCATGAACAAGTTCTCCATGTGTAAAAACCAAGTAACTACATCAATTTTTCTTGAAAGGCTAGGTCGTAAAGTGTCATGAATGTATGCAAGGTCCTGCCACTAGTGAGGTTTTTTGAATGGCGATTCAAGTCCGTGAAATAGTGGAAAATTTTACTGATCTCGTGCGCCTGGAGCGGGGCCCGGGACAGCATTCCATTGGGGGATTGCAGGATCCCACGCTCGCCCGGCCGGAAGATCTGATTTTTGTGTCGAACCGCGAACACCTGAATTCCGCTGTCAAAAGTCGCGCGGAAGCCTGGCTGGTTCAACACTCTTTGCTCAATCAAATTCCCGCTAGCGTCAAAGTGGTGTTGAGTTCCACCAATGTGCAGCTGTGTATGGCTCAGTTCGCTAAACGGTATTTTCCACTGACCCGCAATCACATGATTGTGGAAGGACCGCGAGTGTCCAAAACCGCAGTGATCTCCCCATCCGCCAAACTCGGCAAGGACTGCATTGTGGGACCTGGAGCCGTGATTGGGGACAAATGCACAGTGGGTGATTCCACGATAATTGGCGCCAACACCGTTATTGAGCCCGGTGTTAAGATTGGTTCTCATTGCCACATCCACCCCTTAGTGTTCGTCGGCCATTCCTGCGAGATCGGCAACCACTGCGAAATTCATCCCAACACCACCATTGGCAGCGAGGGCTTTGGCTACGCTCAGGACAAACAGGTGAATCATCACCGGATCACTCACTACGGGCGCGTCATTTTGGAAGATCATGTGCACATTGGTGCGGGCGTGCAGATCGACCGCGGCACTTATCTCGATAGCCGCATCGGCAGCGGAACTAAAATCGATAACCATTGCCACTTCGGTCATAACATTGTCATTGGCCGCAATACTTTAATCACCGGCGGAATGATTACCGCCGGGTCAGCCACTATCGGCAGTTACAGCGTGTTCGGCGGCCGCACCAGCATCGCCGGCCATATTGAACTCGGCGACAAGCTACAAATCGGAGCTTTGTCGGGCATAACTAAATCCCTTAGTGAACCTGGACAATACGCCGGTTTTCCGCTGCAAGATTTAAAATCCGACATGCGCACTCGCGCCGCTTTAAAAAAGCTGCCACTATTAGTGAAGCAAATGCGCCAAGTTTTCAGCAAACTCGGCCTTGAATCCACCGAGAAAGACGAATGAAGCCCTTTTACATCAGCACTCCCATTTATTACGTGAACGACAAACCGCACTTGGGCACCGCCTATTGCACATTGATGGCCGATGTTCTTCACCGTTATCACCGCCTGTTCGGCCAAGACTCGTATTTTATTACGGGAGTCGATGAGCACGGTTTGAAAGTTCAACAGGCCGCCGACAAGCGCGGGCTGACCCCGCAACAGCACTGCGATGAAATGGTTCAGAATTTTCAAGCGGCGTGGAAAGGCCTGAACGTCGACTACTCGCAATTTTTCCGCACCACCTCGGATCACCACAAGACGGTCGTGCAGAAATGCCTGCAGAAGTTGCGCGACAAAGGCGAGATTTACGAAGCCAACTATGAGGGCTGGTATTCGGTTTCCGAAGAGATTTTTTACACCGAAAAAGAATTGGTGAATGGCAAAAGCCCGACTGGCAAAGAAGTCACCAAGATCCAAGAGAAGAACTATTTCTTTAAAATGTCCAAGTACCAGCAAGCGCTGATTGATCATATCAACGCGAACCCAAAATTTATTATGCCAGACTTCCGCAAAAACGAAGTTCTGGGTTTTTTGCGCCAGCCGTTAAATGATTTGTGCATCAGCCGCCCCAAAGCGCGTTTGTCGTGGGGAATTGAAATTCCCTTCGATAAAGACTACGTCACCTATGTGTGGTTCGACGCTTTGTTAAACTACGCCACCGGCGTGGGCCTCGAACAACCCGGCCGCGAAGCCGAGTGGAAAAAGTGGTGGCTGGATGCCGGCGCCGTGCATTTGCTCGGCAAAGACATTCTCACCACGCACGCGGTTTACTGGCCGACCATGATGCTGGCGCTGGATATTCCATTGCCCAAAACTATCTTTGCCCACGGTTGGATCTTAAACCGCGACAACGCCAAGATGAGTAAATCAGAGGGTTCGGTCGTGAGCCCACTCGACGCGCGCGATATGATCGGCCTTGATAATTTACGCTACGTGCTCACGCGTGATGTGCATTTGGGCAGTGATGCGCCTTTTGGTTTAGACCTGGTCGAGTCGCGGGTGAATTCCGAGCTGGCGAATAATTTGGGAAATCTGCTGAGCCGCACATCAAATCTCGTGGAAAAGTTTTTCGAAGGTAAAAAACCGCCGTTTCAAACCTATGATGCTTTATCAACCGAGCTAAAAGCGCAGTGCCTGGCTTTGCCCGGACTCGTGCATAAAGAAATCGACGATTTTCGCCCGAGTTACGCCTTGGATCACATTATTCAAGTTCTCACTCTAGCTAACAAATACATGGAAGACCGCGCCCCTTGGAAACTAGCGAAAGACAACTTGCCTGACGCCGGTCACGTACTTGCGGTCACGCTTGAAGTTTTGCGAGTGGCGGCTGTGTTGTTGTCACCGGTGATGCCGGGAAAATGCGCGGAGTTATTAGAGCGAATCGGCAATCCCGATCCCACCTTTGCCAGTCTCAAAAATTGGCCGGGCGTGAAAGACGGCACACCGATGAAAAAGGGTGAGCCGTTGTTTCCGCGGCTGGATTTTTCCAAGACGTAATGCTTTAAGGACAAATTTTAATAACTTCGCTACCGCTTTTGGCAGCTTCGGTCGAGTTCAATTGACGGAGCGAAATGCTCATTTTAACTGAACGGCTCTTGATCAGGTCTTCAGTTTTGAAATGCGCGATCATCTCAAATGACATCGGCTGCACAACCTTAAGGCTCAGGCGCAACTTGTTGTCGATCGTGCCCTTAAAATGCCAAAGCGGGAGAGACTCCACGATTTCATCCTGCGGAGAGGTAATCCAAGTCAAAAGAGGAGAAGTTTTGGAGGGCTGCTTGGTCCACAACTTAGGATCCTTGATGCAGGCAATGTCAGGCCGCAAAGCCCACAATTGAGTTTTCGGATCCACTTCTTTTTTTAAGTTCCACTCAAAAAAATCTGAATGTGCGGCTCGCCATTTATTGAACTCCACTTCAATTGGAGCCGGATCCGCTTTGCCGAACAACTGCCCAATCACTTCGTCAATACTCACCTTCACTGAACAAGCGGGAGGAAGAACTTCCGCCGCCTTTAAGCCAAGATCCATGCACGCGGCATTGGTGGCGTAGGCCAAGCGGGTGTCGATTTCGCGGCCTTCCAACGTGGCTGAGGCAATGCTAATGGAACCATGGGCGAAGGCTCGGGCTTCGCCCTTTTCATCGACCAGTGGAGAGCCTGAGTCGCCGGACAGAATGGTGCAATCACCCAATGCTACAATTTCGGCCAAGGGCTGAATGTAAGATGGCACTTTCGCGGTTCCCTGGCGGCTCACACATTCTTGTTTGGTAATTTTAGCGTAGGGTGCGCGCTGGTGCCCGCTCTTCGTGGGCAAATGTGAAGTGATCGGGTCCGCCGAGTAGGCGGTCAATTTCAAATTATCAGGAACGCCGTTGCGGTCGATCTTCAAATGGGTGCGGCGCACGGGCTGCGCCAGTCTTAAAACGGCAAAGTCTTTTTTGTGTAAGTAGTCCGGCGATGTTTCATTCCGTTCGATTGAAGAGGCGGTAACCACCGCACGAATTTTCACCCGTTCCTCGGGAAATTCACGCGTTCGCGGAAACAGCGCATCCGTCATGCTCAATTCGGTTGAGTCCTTAGGCACGCAATGGGAGTTGGTGATAATCAAATCATCGGCAATTAAGGAAACCGTGCATCGGCCGATGCCTCCCGCCAAGTATTCAACATGAACCATTCCACCAATGTAGCCGGGGCAATCTTGAATATCGCAGAACACTCTCGCCGCCTCGAATAAGCCCCACATCGTCGCGGGAACCTCTGGGGCCTCAGGAATAGAAAAATCCGGCCGGGTCTCTGGCTTGGCCTCTTTCTTTGAGCAGGCCGCAAAGCAAATCAGGGATAGTAAAAGCGCAATGAGTGTTTTCATCAGGCCGGAATTGAGCAAAATTAAGGCCACCGTTGGCCGTGTCGGCGGCCCGCCTATTGGAAAAGGCGAGCCGATATCCCCTAGTTTGATACCCGAGGGACGCAAATTGCGGATTTACAAATGGAGCACCGAATTGTCGGGAAGACCGAGCTCCGGCCCCTCAAAGCCACCGGTCAACTCGGTAGTATCGAAAACCACCTGAAATTTTATGGCGATGGAAGTCTCATTCTTGGCGTCAGTGACGAGGACCGTGACCTTACCACCCTGGATGAAATGAAGCTTCGGCTGTGAACCCGGAATCCACTGGACGGATTGCATGCCCTCCACCACCTCATAATCAGCGCCAGCCGAATTATCTAACAACTTGCTGACGTCGACCGTGTGGCCGATCATTACTTTCTTAAGTCCCGGGCTTTTCAGATGCAACTTTCCGTCGACAATAATTGGAGCCTGTCCTTTTTCTCCACCGTCGTTATCACTCGATTTCGAGCCGCAGGCCGCGAGAAATAAAATTGTCGAAACTAGAAACAATCTGTTTATTACTGGAGCCATCGTGTTGCCCTCCTTAGGCTGTAAAGGAGTATTTGCAGATTGCAGGCCAGGACAAATTGACACCAAATTTAGATTTGCTCGTTTTTAAAAATCGTGACGCTATGTACAAGGGGCGCCGCGGGTGAAATTCCATCCGAGCGCCGGATAAACACGCAATCAATGCAGGGGATAGTGAAGCAACCGACACTCGATAGGACCATTCCAAATGGGAATTCGGCGCGCGGCTTTGAGACGTAAGCCAGTGATGGCGTCTTTGTTGCCACTCAAGATCCACGCATCCCAACCTTTGAACTGCGTTTTCAACACGGAGGAAAAATCACTCAGTAATGCTTTAGCTTTATCAGAGTCCTCAAGACGTTCACCATATGGTGGATTGGTGATGATCACGCCCCCACCCTCAACTGGAACCACAACATCACGCATGTCGCGTTTTTGAAACGAAATCCATTTATCCACGCCCGCCTCGCGTGCGTTGATTTTGGCTTTTTCAATTACGCTAGCATCGTTATCAAAGCCAAAAAGCATTGGCGTGTCCGGCGGCGGCACCACCGGAGCGGCCTCACGATTCATCAATTTCTCGTCAAAATTTTTCATTTTCTCAAATAGAAAGTGAGTTTTCTTAGTCAGCGCCGAACGGCCGGCTGCCATCAATGCGGCTTCAATCAACACAGTTCCGGCGCCGCAAAACGGATCGATCATCGCCATTCCGGGCTGCCAGTTGGACAGCATAACTAATCCCGCGGCGACATTTTCCCGTAAAGGCGCGTCGCCGGCGAGTTCGCGGTAACCACGATGGGACATGGACTCCCCGGTCAAATCGATCGCCAGAGAAATATTAGTGCCGATGACGCGAACAACGACCTTAAGAGAAATTTCATCTTCGCTACCAACACTCGGCCGTTCATTAAATTTTTTGCGGAATTGATCCGCGAGCGCGTCTTTCACTTTCATGGCCACAAAGCGCTGATCGCGCAGTTTAGCGTGCTCGCGCACCTTAGCTTCGATGCGGAAAGTCTGATCGACGTCGATGTATTGGGTAAAATCGTGCTTACGAAGAGTACCGAAATACAAATCCTCTTCGTTATATGCGGTGAAATCCGCGACGGGCAGCAGAACCCGGGTCGCCAAACGAGTGACCTGGTGCAGCCGGTAGATCTCAGCCCATGAGCATTCCACTTCGGCGGCGTCAGGCCGCACGGTCACGTGTTTAAAATTTTGTTCTTTAAGTTCAGCCGCTAAGGGTTCGACTAATCCACGAGAAGTGATGGCCAAAAACTTTGGCATTACTCTTCCACGGGCGCGGTACTTTCTTCCTTGAGTTCTTGATTATAGAGCGACTTGTAAACTTCCTTTTGGATGCCTCGCGCGTCAGTGCGCTGAGCGGCCTCAGGAAGGCTGGCTAAAACCCGTAAATCTTCTTCATCGGCGCCGCCGGGATAAGTGCGCTTCAACGAACTGGTCGGAATAATAAGGTTGGCGGGATCGCGGTCCATCTCGGGCATTTCTTCAGCCATAGCGGATAAACCGGCGGTGGCAACCAATACTAACAACAATGTTTTGATCATCGCACGGTCTCCTTATTTCCTAATCCTAGCATACGCCGGTGATGTTGCATGGGAATTTGTTTCCGCACCCAGGCGATCCGGTCAGCTTTCATTTCAACCGTTTTCAATCCTGGGCCGAGGTCGTTATCCAGTTCGACATGGCCCCACGGATCCACCACCAGCGAGTGGCCGAAGGTTTTTCGGGTCACTCCACTGTGCGATTTATGCTCCCCACACTGCGCGGGAGCCACCACATAACACTGATTCTCAATGGCGCGCGCCCGTAACAACAGGTGCCAGTGCGCCTGTCCGGTTGGAACTAAAAACGCGGCGGGAACCAAAATTGCGTCCACTGAATCAGCGTAGCGGCTATAGAGCTCCGGAAAACGCAAATCATAACAAATACTCAAACCAAACTTCCAACCGTTGATTTCGACTACAGCGGGGCCTTCGCCGGACATAAATTTTTCCGACTCCCTCGAAGGCGGCGCTCCATCCACATCCACATCAAACATATGAATTTTGGAGTAAACGATTTTCGCCTGGGCACCCGGCGCAAAATGAATTGTGGAATTTTTCGCTTTAACACCCGCGCCCGCGGTTGGCGTGGTCAGCAACACATTGATTTTATTTTTCGCGGCCGCCTCCGCAATAGCGCCGGCTTCCGCGCCATTCAGGTCTAAGATGCGCAAAGGCTCGCCCGGCGCCAATCGCAAATACAAACTGTTTTCGGGAAACACCACCAGTTCCGCGCCCTGCGCGGCCGCGGCATTGATGTCGGCTAAAATCGCCGCCAAATTCACTTCCATATTATCGACGGAGGTCATCTGACTGACTGCAATTTTCATATTTTTTGTAGCGGTCATTATTGCGCGGGCTTTTCTTCGCCGGTGCTGGCGGTGATGCGGGTGGCGCTGATGTCGCGGCAAGCCCAATTGGATTTTTCCAAATTGGTTTTAATATTGTTCAGAAAATTGTGGCAGCTTTCTTGATTGCGCCCAGAACCCACGGTTTTTTCCTCGCCCGCCTTGGAATAAAATGTGGAGCAGGATCCGTCGGGCTTCATGAACACGCGGATGGTGCGGACTTCTTTGGCGCTCTTGCAAATCCAATAGGCTTTGTTTTCAACTTCGACCGTTTGCTGGGCCAGAGCGAAAAAGGGAGCGAATAAAATGGCAACACAAATGCCTTTAAACAAAATCACACTCCTACTTATAGACCGTATCGGCAATTTCGCGATTAAGTGGAGACCTTTTTAGCAGCACTCGACTTTGATCTGCTTTTGGCCTTAACTGGCGCCGCCGCGCCTTCCACTAATCTCAAATTGGAATAGTGAATCATGCCTTCCTTCTTGAGGAGGCCTTCTTTTTTATCAAAGTGGGTTTGAATGCGAATGCCTTGTACTCTCACCAGCATTTTGCCGGGGTTGAGTTCCATGACCGTGCCTTTTTTGCCTTTTTCCGCTCCGGCAATGACCAGAACAGTGGCGCCTTTTTTAATCTTCAGTTTGGTAGCCATGGGTTACTCCGCTTTCTTTCGTTTGCCGCCCTGGCCACGCAATTTACGCAGCATACGGGTCTTGAGGGTCATTGCCCGTTTAGTTAGGCGTTGATCTTTTGCATTGAGGATAAATCGGTCCAAGCTGCCCACATGGTCAATGGAGCGAATGGTGGAGGTGGCCAACTTGAGGTTGATCATGGTGCCAAGCAATGGGCTAAATAGCCGTTTTTGCTGTACATTTGGCAATGCTACGGATTTGGTCTTAATATTGGAGTGACTGACCAGATTTTTAGATTCCGGGCATTTACCAGTTAACTCACAGCGGGGCATACGAACTCCAATTTTTTAATAGATGTAAGTAAAAGGGATCTATAAGGGAAAAAGACACTTGTTGGCAACCTAAAACCGTAATACATCTACGTGGCTTATCAAGGAGATCCCGTCGACGGGATCTCACGTGCATGAAAAGGTGAAACGAAATGGACAGACACTCAGAAGGCAAAGGCCGAGGCGACCGTGGTGACCGCGGAGACCGTGGCGATAGAGGCGATCGTGGTGATCGCGGGGATCGTGGCGGCGGTATGGATATGGACCGTGAGAGCGGCGAAAAGGGCATGCGGAAAAACTACCGCTCCAAATTTCGTCCGGACTACCCGGCCGATTTTACATTCGATTATAAAGATCCCGTAACTTTGGGCCGCTTTATTATGGAAGGTGGCAAGATCGTCCCCTCCCGTATCAGCAAGCTGAGTTCGGCTCAGCAAAAGAAGGCCGCTTCGGCTGTCCGTAAGGCTCGATCCTTGGCTTTATTGCCCAATGGAACTAGCGCTTATGACACGTTTGAGCGCCCGGAGACTGTGTCTCCGAAGCCTTTTTCGATCGATTAGTCTTTTAAATTATTTGGCGGCCGGTTTCTTTCGTGACCGGCTGAGATCGCCGATTGTCGCGAGCACGACCAATGCAAATATTGTCGTTGAGGCCTTGTGGAAGACCGGTCCCGGTATTCCCCAGATCTCAAGATTTTCAAACGGCGTATTCAAATGCGTGGCGCGCACCACTACGAGCGGAATCGAAATCAGGAATACGTGAACCAGCAGCGGATAAAGCGTGAAGCTTTGCCAGCGGTTGGGCCACTGCACAATCCGCCACAACATGTACAATCCTGAATTCACGAAGTAAGCGCCCGCGATCATTCCGGCGAGCAGCCGCGATTCAATCAATTTAAAGACCACAGCCGCCAAAACCACGGCGATCACTTCGAGCAGTAGGAATAGAGCCATTTCATTTCGCCGCATACTTAAGGATACCTCGAACAGTTTTCAGAAAAAATCGACATATCCCACACTGTATTGCGAGGTACATCTTTGGCGCCCGGCAGTTCCTTCATCATCTTCTCACGGAAAGCATTCCATGCGGGCTCGCCATAAAAAGCGGTGATCCGCATTTTCAATTTACAATAAAGCGAAATGTCGGCCGTGTCGAGCCATCCGAACTTGGCGTGATACGCGGTGGGAGGAGCCTCACCCCAGGCCATGCGCACCATCATCTCAGTCACTTCCCATAAGACTTTTTTGTGTTCAGTGACCGAACCCAAAGCCCCCGCGCACTCGCTCGATAGAGTCGACAAATCGTACAGCAACACCTTCATCTCCTGAAACAGCTCATAACAGCCGCCGGGCGCATTGGTTCTTTTGCAGTGCTCATACAACATTTGATATTTTGTGGTGGTGATCTTCTTAGCCTTGGGGTCTTTGTACAAAAATTTGAGTTGTGCTTTTTGGATCACTTCCAGCTGCGAGTCGCACACCGTATGCGGCGGCTGACCGAGCACGATAAACAGAATCCCGGCCACGATAAACACGAAGGCCAGCATGTTCTTAGGAATAATTCTTAAGATCAGATCCATAGAGTTGATTATGCCACAAAATAAAAGAGCCGGTCTTGAAACCGGCTCTTGAAATCCTAAATTATAAATCCAGCCTTAGAAAGTGGCTTTGCCTTCCAACATTACAAACATAGCTTTGTCGTCGAGGCTGCCGTTCGTCGGGTCTTTGAAGTAGTCGCCCGGCGTGAAGTAGCCAATGAAAGCCGTAGTGCTCAGACCGCCATCATAATGATGAGTGGCCCAAAGGTCGATCTCGGTACCGAGGTCGTCTTTGTCATTGGCCGCACCAGCAGGCAAGAACGTAGCTCCATAAGTGCCGCGGGTATAAGTGGCCGAAGTTGCGCTGGCTTCCGTTCTGCTGAACATGTGGTAGGTGATACCAACGTCAGTTTTATCCGCGGGCTTCATCGTCCAACCCACAGCGATATCGGTCAAGTTGCCCCAACCGAGGAGATCCATGTAACCGGCTCCGCCATGTGCATCGGTGTAGTAAGAATCGTAAGTGCCGAGCTTGGAGTCCGCACCAGTCTCGTCGCCTGAATCTTTGTGATAGAGAACGAAGAAGCGGCTGCCCATAAAGCTAGCTAAGGTGTAGCCGGCTTCTACTTGCATCATATCGCCTTCGTAGTCCAATTCGGTTTTTGCACCGCCGACCGCGATATTCTTCATCTTGCCACTTTGTTTTTCCCAATTGGCTTTGATGTCAAATGCGTTGAATCCGAAAGACGCCATAAAGCCGTAGCGCATGGTATCCAGACCGTTAGTGGTCGGACCCATAACAGTCGTGCCACCACCGGCTCCCTCGATCGCATCCGCGTTGTCTTTAAATATATGAGCGTTCACGGCCTTCAGCCACTCAGGCATGGTCTTAAGATCGAAATTCAGACCATACATGTTATGCTGAGGAACCGCGCTAGCCGAAGTGCCCGTGGGATTGCGCACTTTGAAAAGTGCCAATTGGAGTTTGCCCCATTCCTGCTCCCAAGATCCCAATAGACCTTCAAAAGAGTACGGAACCTTTTCCCAATCGTTCGCCGAAACAATCGAACCATCACCGACGGTCCAATTCATGCGGCCCACTTTAAAATTCAAATCATCTGAACTCATCCAGGTGGCATAAGCTTCGTTGACCGAAATTAAATTGTCTCCCTCAGTCGTGGGCGTGGACACCGCGGGTGCATTGGCGCCGGTCTGAGCTGCTGGGTCCGTATTATTGTCTATACCAAAATTGGTATTGTGCAGAAGCGTGACATGAGCCGAAATTTTCTCGTTGGCTTTATAATTTAAGCCAAGTTTGAAACGTCCTTCCGCGCTTGTGGCACTGCTTAAGCCGGTCTCACTGAACCCGGGGTTTTGGAAATAGAAAAAACGCGCCCGATATTCAGCATTAGTGCTGAGATCAGCTTTTCCTTTATCTTGTGCATTCGCGGTTGGCAAAAATGCCATGAGCACCGCTGCAGCTAGTACTCTTCTCATTGCGAGACTCCTTTTGTTGTATTCTTGTTGTTTTTTAAAAACCGTTTCTGTTTTCAATTCACTCTCAGTTGTGTTCTGGTCCTTCGTCCTTTCCTAGGTTGCCTCGCAGTGCCATACACTAGAGGTAGCTTAGGTAAGACCGGACTCCCGTCGCAGTTCAACGCAGTTAGCTAATCGTAAAAATTAATTGGTATTAATTGCAATCTAAAATTGCGAAGCGCATACGGACGCGTCAAATCTCCGCGATTAACCGTGATTATTTGAATTGCACAGCGCTTGTGTCACACACATCTTCGATTTTTGTGTGGGATTCAGTCCACACTCACATCAAAGACCCAGACCTTGGTCCGGGCCTTTCGTAGGAGACAAAAACGTGATGATATAGGAACTATCAAATTTTTCGTCGGGGTGTAGCGCAGTCCGGTAGCGCATCTGCTTTGGGAGCAGAGGGTCGCAGGTTCGAATCCTGCCGCCCCGACCA
>JANMVK010000161.1:0-5121 GCA_031392725.1 Pseudobdellovibrionaceae bacterium | reverse complement strand
TCAGGGAAGACTTAGTCGGTTTGGTTTTCTTGCGCTTCTTCGGAATATGTAAAGCCACCACCAGATGCGCCAGTAATTTCTCCACACTGCGGCTCTTGTTGCGCTCGAGATCGCGGTGCTCATCGCTGCGCAAATAAATTTCACCTTCGCTGTTGATCATGTTCTGCATCTTGAAACGCACGCGGGATTTTTCATCCTCGGTGAGCAGATACGAACTCTCAAAATCCCAATAAGTTTGCGCGGCGCTGGCGGTGCGGTTGACGTTCTGACCGCCGGGTCCGCGGCTTAGCACCGCTTCAAAGCGCACTTCATTGTACAGTTGTTGAAACTGCGGCACGGACATTGGTCTAGGTCCTACGTTTTAAACGTTTCTGAGTCAGCTGGACCAGCTTAACATTCAAACAATTGGGATGTACATCGTGCGAGGGGAAAATATGCGTATAGTTCTGCTGCTAGTGACAGTGGCGTCCGTAGGTATCTCATGCAGCAAAGCCTCGAGTGACCAGCCGGCCCCCGCACCTCCACCGGTCGACGGCAAGGTGGTGACAACACCAACCAAGCTGGTGCCGCTCGCTGAATATCCCACTTTCAATGATGACTATGCCTTACGCGGAATGAAACTGGCCATCAATCGCCAGATGAAGCGTTTTGCTGAGAAGAATATGACCGGCACCATCAAACTCGGTTCCAAAACTTATAAGCTGACCAAAATGAAAACCTCGCTGCAATTATTCACGGCGTTGATCAGTGAGTTTGACCGCTGCGCCGCCCGCGAACCGGTGGCCAACTGTTTTAAGGATCTCAACGCCGACATTCGCCGCCAGTTTGATGTTTATATGCCCAATCTGGTGGCCGGGGACCCGCGCTTTGGCGAACCCGACTGGGCACTATTCACCGGTTACCACACCATGCCCATCGAGGGAAAAGCCACTAAGGACGCCGAATTTGCCCACGCGGTTTATGGCAACCCCAACAACACAGCGCTCAATTTCTCGCGCGTGGAAATTGATTTTATGAATAAGCTCGCGGGCAAAGGCCTGGAACTCCTTTACACCAAAAACCTTTTTGATATTTATCTGCTGCATGTGCAGGGCTCAGGCAAAGCCACTTTGCTAAACGCCGACGGCACCAAGAGCGGATATTATTTAAATTACGACGGCACCAACAAGCAAACTTGGGCGTGGATTTCCAAATACATGCTGGCCAAGGGCTATATCACCAACGGTTCGATCCCGGCGCAGCGAAAATTCCTGCGCGAGCATCCGGAACTGCAGCAGGAAATTTACGCCACTTGTCCATCCTATGTTTTCACGCGCATCACCACCGAACCGCCAATGGGCAGTGACTCCGCGCCGGTGACCGACAACCGATCCATCGCCCAGGACAGCGGGCTTTACGCTTTTAAAGGTTTACTCGCTTACGTCGAGGCCTCGCGCCCTCTGGAAAACGGCAATTATGACCTGGAACAGGAAGATTCTTCCAAGGTCCAATTCCAGCCGTTCCAGCGCTTTTTCCTGGATCAAGATACGGGCGGCGCGATCAAAGGCAAGGGCCGCGCGGATATTTATTTCGGCGAGGACAATTACGCGCAATTTTCCGCCATGAACATGAAGCAAACGGGCAAAATTTATTATATGATGGCTAAATGAAAACTGAACAAGTCATCAAGTCCTTATCGTTCCTCACGAAAAACACCGACTTCATCGAACTGCATGAGGGCGACGGTCTGCGCATCGATCTGCGCTACGCCAGCGCCAATAATTTCGTGGGCCATGATATGTACGGGCCCTTCCGCCAGGCTTTTTTACACCGGATCGCCGCCGCGAAGCTATCGTCGGCCTTCCGCGCACTCCGCAAGAGCAATCCCGATTATGGATTCGTGATTTTCGATGCGCTCCGCCCGCGCTCGGTGCAAAGAGTGTTGTGGAATCACGTTAAGGGCACGGAAGGTGAGAACTACATCGCCAATCCCGACAATGGCTCACTTCACAATTTTGGCTTCGCCGTGGATTTATCGGTGACCGACAAGCAGGGCCGGGAACTGGATATGGGCGCCGGTTACGACGACTTCCGTCCGATCGCACAGCCCAAAATGGAAGAGCAGTTTTTAAAAGAAGGTTTGTTGACCAGGACTCAGGTGCAAAACCGCTTGGTGCTTCGCGGGGCGATGGAAGCCGCGGGCTTTATCCAGCTTCAGCATGAGTGGTGGCATTACGATGCTCTGCCTAAGACTGAAGTGCGCGAGCAGTTCAAGATCGTCGAGTAGCTACGCGAGTTCAGGCTCCACCGGGCGTCGGCAGGCAGTGAACTTGTTTATCCTCAGTAAAATATTTGCAGTCTTCACCGCAATGGACTTGTTTGTCTTGGGTGTAGTAGCTGCAGTTGAGCCCACAATGAATCTGTTTGTCCTCCGTAAAATACGCGCAACGTCCTTTGGCGATTTCCGCACAGTGGACCTTGCCGTCTTGTGAGAAGTATTCGCAAGCGAAGCCGCAATGAATTTCTTTTACCCCTTGAAAATAGCTGCACTTGGCGCCGGGGCGTGAGGCGCAATGAACCTTTTGGTCCTGCGAAAAATAATCGCAAGCAAATCCACAATGAACCTGCTTATCCGCGGTAAAATAGGCGCATTTGCCCTTTTCCGTTTCCGGCTTACTGTCTTCGGCCGCTGGTCTGCGTGTGGAAGGAGACTCCGGTGCCTGGGCCGCCGAGGTGCACCCGGCGAGAGCTAGGTAGAGAGCTGCGATTGCGATTTTTTTCACGTTGGCCTCTTTTCAACATTCAAGTTAAACATAAACCCAAGCGTGGGCAATTTAAGATCGTCGAAGGGACCATTTTCGCCCCGAAACATCTCCATTCAGCATTGCAACCCGCTGCATGGTAATTGCACATCTCGCGTCAGTATGTGCAATACGGATCGCCACACCAACTTAAAAAATGAGACCAAGACGATCCAATTTAAGGGCGCGGAATGCGTGATCAAAATGCGGATGATTTTAGTGGGATTCCTAATGACCTTGCACGTTTCGGCAATGGGCGCGGGCAAGGATATCGGCAAATGTGAATCCTTTCTGATGGCTCCGCAGGACCTGAAGCAGGCCACCCGGGCGATTTTAAACGGAAATACCGGCAGGGCGAAGCGGCTTGAAGCCCGCGCTCAGATCGCCGAATTCGTCAAGCAAGCCGACATCGGAAATCAGACGCTCGCCCGGTTCCTGATCCAATTGGCCGAGGAAAACGCGGATCAAGTCCGTGATAAGCTCAGCCGCGATTTTGTCGAGCGCCAATTGGTGAGCTATTTGATGAAGCAAGGGAACGCGGACCTAGCGGCCGAGTCGTTACCGACGATTCTGTCGATTTTTTGGTATGATGTGGTCTTCGGCCAGGAAGATTATTTTCTGCTGCAAAATGATAACCGCGAGCGCCTCGCGGAAGGTTATGCCTTCTCCCAAAAAATTATCCGGTTTATAAAATATTTGTCTGAGTCCCACCCCCAGAAGGTGCGGGCGGAGTGGCGGATGGCCTATTCCCAACATTTTCGTCTTCTACTAAAAATAAACGGTTTCGAGAGGATGTTTGCCAAAACAGCCGCTTATTTAGAGCGACGAGCGAGTCAATCCCAGCGCGAAGCTCTTCATGATGAGAGATACGCCAATGATCCGGACGACTATGTCTACTCCGCACGCCAACGGCTGGCGTATATCACCGAGGTGATTGAAGAGCTGGAGCACCCGACCGACGTGGATGCCGATAGTCTGATGAAGCTTTACAAAATTAAAGACGAAAATTTTGCGAACAATGAGACGTTCGAATTGGATATGAATTTGTGCACGAGCGGAGACAACGATCACGTGTCACCCGTGAGGTCGCTGATTTTTCTGATCCGCTTGGCGCGGACTCATAGGGATCTTCCGCAGCATGAAATGGATAAGATTGAAAAGTCGATTCAAAAGATAAAGCATCTGCTTGTTCCCCGTGGGGGACCTAGCCACAACACCTAGATAAACGTAATCCCATTATCCTCTAAAACATTCTGCGCCGCCCGCAAGAACGACTTCTTCACCAACACATAGTCCGTGTCATAAGTCGAAACCGCGAAAATACTAATCTCCGCGACCGCCAACGGTCCGGTGATTTTATTTAAAATCCCGGTTAGATTAAAATCCAAAACTCCATTCACTTGTAAACACACCCAGCCATCTTCTTTTTTCTGCATGCCCGCGGGGAGCAGCTCGGTTTCGCACACCACGGTGACTTCTTTGCGGGTCCGGGTGATGGAGCAGAACTCACGGGCAAATAAGCCGGTGAGGGTGGCTTCGGGGGAGTAACGGGCCACACTGTATTCGCCTTCGATCCTACGCAGTTTCATGGCCTAAATTATCCGGTCCGGCCCGACCTAGGTCAAGGGGTTCAAAAATTTCACCAATTCTGCCGATAAAATCATGACTCTAGGAGTGAACTTTTGGCTACGTTTCCTAAACGCAGATCATTGGCTATTTCAACCGGCATCATCGCTATGACGTTGATGACGATTATATTCACCAATGCGCACAACGCGCCGTTAGATGAACTCGGCTGCCATCGCGATCCGCCCGGCAGCAAATATCACTGCCACACGGGAGCGTTGAAGGGCAAAGAATTCAATAGTAGGGAAGAAGCCGAGCGCACCATCGCCTCGGTGACACCGAGCGAACAATCCGAATCGGACTTCGCGGTTTCGCTCGAAGACACGCCCCAAGCCAAACACGACAAGGAATTGGCCAAGGAAGCGCAGTTGCCGCCTCCTCCCGCGCCGCCGACCGCGGTGGCAAATCCCAATATGCTTAAAATAGTTTCGTGGAATGTTAAAAAACGCGAGAAGATCGATTATGACCGCATCGTCAGTGTGCTGGCCGAAGCCTATATCGCGACTCTGCAGGATTTGGATTTGGATGAGAAGGGCAAGGGCCCGCTGCACATTATTGGCGATCTGATTCAAAGCCGCATCGGCGAGAAGATCTGCCGCATGTGGTTTAAGAATAGCGCCCAGGGTCGCGAGCATATCGGAATTTTGTGGCGCAATTCAACGATCGGCACCGTGAACGAAGCGGGTGAGATTAAAGACTCCTGCGGCGAAATGGC
>JANMVK010000150.1:0-6294 GCA_031392725.1 Pseudobdellovibrionaceae bacterium | reverse complement strand
GCCCCTGTAGTAAGTGCCAACCAGCCCGGGTTTATGAAAAGGAGCCGTATCGGGGTCCAAATTCAAGTGGGTCGAACTGCAGTTGAAGGGCGGCGTGTAATGCCGGGAACAGGCGGCTTTGGTGAACGGCAAAGTGGTCTGAGCAGTGGCTGTCCAACTGCCTAACAAAAAAAGGCCCATCGTCCAAGACTTTAAATTGAGCTTATGCATAGATCTTTCTCCTTCACTTCATCAGACGTTGCAATCCCGATGCCTTTTTCAAATCTCTTCGTCCCTACGCAAATAGCGCCACTGGCCCTCGGCCAATTTGCCCAACATAATTTTCCCGACGCGCACGCGCTTCAGGCCGACCACTTTTAAGTTTACGGCTTCACACATCTTACGAATCTGACGTTTCATTCCCTCTTGCAAAACAAAGCGCAATTGATCTTCGTTGAGCCACTCAACGCGCGCCGGACGCAGTTGGCGGCCTTCAATCACCATGGAGCCGTCATTTAAGCGTTTCAAATCCGAGGCGGATAATTTGCCCACCACACGAACCAGATACTCTTTTTCCACATCCGAATTTTCACCAATGATTTTTTTGGCCACAACTCCATCCTGAGTCATGATCAGTAACCCTTGAGAATCAATATCCAAGCGCCCGGCTGGCGCAAGCCCACGCAGATCCTTAAAATCATAACGGCGTTCATCGCCGGGATCTTGGGTGTCGGCGCGCACCAATTCCACCGCGGCCTTGTGACCATCCTCAGGTTGCGAGGAAACATAACCGATAGGTTTATTAATTAAAATCGTAGCCTTGTTGTCGAGCATCTTCTGCGCGCGCCCGGCGATTTCAATTTTCACATCGGGCAAAACCTTGGTGCCGAGTTGTGATACCACCACGCCATCCACCATCACCAAACCCTTGGCGATTAAATCATCGGCTTCGCGTCTAGAGCACAATCCTCTTTGTGACATAATTTTACTTAGTCGTACCGGCTCAGACAAAACGCGCCTCGGTCATCGAACTGATGTAACGGTTTTTTGGGGTTTCTTGCACGGCTACGCCCAATAAATGTTTGCCAAGCGGGGAGAGCAGAAGTTGTTTGTGAATCCATTGGGCTAGCATTTCGCCTGTGGGCGGGTCGGCCACTTTGGATAAATCCTTACCATGAACCTGAGATTCAATTTTTTCTTTGTAACACTGATCGGCGAGCGCCACCGGCGCTCCTTGAAACATCACTTCCAAATAAAAATGATGACCGTGTTTGCCCTCTTGCAAGCTGCCGAGCTTATGCGTGCTCTGAAACATATAACGCCGAGTCGTGGTCACTAAACCCATACATCAAACCACAAATCGGGATTTTCAATTAGGCGCAATTTAATCAACCGCGAATTGAACGAGGCCATACACGGTTGAATCCTCGCCACCAACTGTGTGGCCAGCACTTCACTGGGGACTTCCAGCGGCTTCATGGTAAACGGAGCCACAACTTCGCCGATCAAACGATCCAGCTCGCGGATATTTAACACCATGCCGGTGGTCTCGCGCATTTCGCCTTCAACATAAACTTCTAATTCATAATGGTGGGCGGGACCGTTGGGCGAAAAGTTTAATCCCGCGGGGCTTAAGCATTGAAAAGAATGGCGCCGGGCCAAGCGCACGGTGCTCATAAGCTTAAACCACCATCGATGGTGAGAATGGATCCGGTGGTCCAACTTGAGGCTTCACTTAACAAAAACCAGGCGCTATCGGCAATATCAGCCGCGGTACCCATGCGCCCGAGCGGAATCATCCCGTGCGCGGCTTTGCGCGCGTCCGACGAATCGTCCTGACCGTGAAACGGATGAATGGGAGTGTCGACCAGACCGGGGCAAATGCAATTCACGCGGATTTTGTCTTTGGCCCACTCTAAAGCCAAACCTTGAGTCCAATTGTTCATCGCGGCCTTAATTGCTGAGTACGCCACCATATTGGCAATCGGCCGGACCGCTAAATTAGAAGAAATGTTTAATACCGAACTGTACTGCGATTCTTTCAGCTCCGAATAAAAGTCGCGAGTCATGCGCACGGCCGACAATAAATTATTTTGAAATTGGCGTTCCCACACCACATCCGAGGACTGGTCAAACGGGAGGCGGTCGGCGACGCCGGCATTGTTGACCACGCCGCGCAAAACATAATCGTTGGCCTTCAGCCAGCGGCGGATTTCGCCGTTCATCCGCGCGCTCTCATTGGAACTCGCCAAGTTGACGGAAGCGAAGTTAAAATTCTTGCTGCCGAGCTTACCGGCGGTGCGCTCGAGCTTCTTGGAGTCGCGGCCTAGGCCGAACACCTGGTGTCCTTGCGCTACGATTTTCTCAGCAATGGCCTGGCCAATGCCGGAACCCGCACCTGTGACGATGAATGCTTGGACCTTAGACATGCGAGCATTGGTAACAAAAGCTTAACGGAAACTCAAGAAGACCCCTTAAAAAGACGAAAGGAGAAGGGTGCAACCACTTCTCCTCTTCGCATTCAAAACCTTCACCGTAGCCCTAATCTTCTTTTTAGCGCTAGGGGCGCAGTTTTAAGCCTCGGGCTTAAAACCACACAACCAGTAATTAGGCTGCCCCTTTTTTCTTGGTCATATACGCCTGATATTTTTTATCGAAATCCGAGGGTCGTTGTCCGCTTTTGCTGACTAAGCCTTCTTTAAACCAGCCATAGTGCTCAACACAGAAATTCATTTTATCGATTTTCTTACCGCATTTTTCCACGCAACAGTTGGTGGGCATTTGCAAAACATTTCCGCCGCCACCAGCCGGTGCGCCGCCGCTTTTTTCTTTAGCCATGATTCCTCCAAGGATTTGTTGTCCGGGACCTTACCTGATTATTTTATCGGTAATCGGGCCGATCTACTATAGGGCTAAGGGCGGGGTGAACTAACGGCTAGCGTACTTAAATCGAGCTGATTGAGTGAGTTTAGGCTCCAGCCGGTGAACTGCGGTTTCGCCATAACGGAGAAGTGCATTTCGCCGAGCGGAATCAGGCGGAAGGTCGCGATCAAATGCTCGACCGCCTTTCGGCAAGCCACCTTGCGCGCGGCCTCGGTCTTAGCTTTCGCGACTGTCGCTACAAGACGTTCGTACTTGTCGTCCTCGAGTTTGATGTAGTTGTCGGGATGGCCTTTAGTAAACAATTCGAGTCCACTCAGACAAGTGGGCCGGTCCAAGTTCACGCCTTTTCTAAACACCGGCGGCGGCTGCGTCTTCAAGTTGCGCACATACACGCCCTGCTCCTGGGTTTTTACATCAACATTGGCTCCGAGATTTTTCTTCCACTGTCCTTGAAACCACTCGGCCGCGCGCGCGACGTCGTCGCCGCCCATCATACTAAAGTGAAATTCGATTTTCGGTTTGTCTTGTTCCGCATCCCAGATCATTTTGGCCGGGCCAAGGGCCATTTTCTGGCACACCACTTTGTCCATCAACGAAGCGGGCAAGCTGGGACAGCCGGGTGGTGAGCGGGTGTCGAACAATTTCAAGAATAAATCGAAGTCGATGGACTTGACCAGAGCCTCACGAATTTTAGGTTTATCAATCAGCTGCGGACCAAAGCCGATGTAATCAAAGCGCGCCATGGCGATTTGTTTAAATTCCGGGGAGCCGCGCAGCCGCGGAATTTCACCGGCGGTCACCCGGCGCAGAAAAGTCATCTTGCCGTTTTCATACAAGCGCAAGGCCGTGGCGTCTTCATCGACAAATAAAACATGCACCGGCGGACGCTTCAATGACGAGTAGTGGACGTTGCTCTTTAAGTTCAGCCACGAATTGGTTTTCCATTCCTCGATGGAATAGGGCCCGCTGGTCACCTGCTCGGACGCCCGCTTGCGGTCCAAATATCCACCGGGGGGCAGAGGAGAAAGCGCCGGGTGAATGAGTTTGTATTCAAATTCAAAATCGTCGGTGTCGAGTTCAATCCTCAGTTTGCCCGGGTGATCAGCGAACACAGCCAGCTGATCCGAAGTCTTCTCGCCCTTCCAAATCAGCTTGGCATTTTTTACCGTGAACAAAACATCACTCTGCAGGCTGCCCAATTTAGGATCAATTAAGCGGCGGAAGGAGGCCACATAATCAGCCGCGGTGATCGCGGTGCCGTTGCTGAACTTGCGTGCGCTATCTAAGAGGCAAATCACTTCGCGCTTTTTGCGAACACAGGATTTTGCGCCATCGCCGGTCAGTTTTCCATCAGAGGTAAACCGCATCAATCCCCGGTACATATTGTACAAAAGGTAATTGCCTGAAGCGGAACCGGTCATTTGCGGATCTAAATTGGTGGGCTCAACCAGCATGTGAAAGGAGAAGGTGGGCGTCTCGGCCCACGAATAAATTCCCGTCGAAAAACTCAGAACCAAGGACAGGAACCATTTTGCCATGCGGGAGGTGTATCAATATGAGACGGCAAAAGCAAAAAATACGGCGGGCGTGTTAAAGTTTAGCTAGACTCAAGTCGATACATAATAAGAGAGAACTATGAACAATACCATGCGGTGGCTGTCCCTATCACTGATCGTAGTAGCTATGGTGACTCAGTTTAACAACTGCGGCACCTACTCCGACGCGCCCGGCGTGACCAATACAAGCTCCACTGTGACCTGCTTAGATGACGATTGCATCGATTCCTCGGTCGACAACTTAAGTTTAAAGGTGAACTTCGGCGGAGGAACTGAGTTCTCAGTGCCTCCGGATCAGGCAGAATTTAATCTCGGCGGCGACTGCAACGAAGCCGGCTTTCCTTACAATACGATTCGCTGGGAACTTCATCTTAACGCGGTTATGGTCCGTCACTCGGGCATGCTATCGGCGGATAGTCGCTGCATCAACGGACGCTTTCTAGTTTATATAAATTTGAGTCCCATAACCGGCGCCGATCCGGTCGACCGCACCGGTCTTAAAACACAAAATCCGTTAATCCGTTCGCCCTATGAACTGTGGATCGAAGTCTACGGCCAGAATGTGCCCGGCGGAACTCCGCAGAGAAACACCATCAAGGGCAAAACCCGCATTTCACTCATTGCTATCTGATTTGGATCTTTCGCTGAACAGCTTTTGAAAGCGCGGAATCGCATCCACACTTAAATCCGGAAACACGTAACGGGTGAGAGGAAAGCGCCTCAGCGCCTCGGCCTTTTGCAAAGGCGCGATGGAATCCAAATGATTTAAACTGGTATGCACCACGCTGCCGCCGACGCGCTTATGCAGCTCGAGGGCCTGCTCACTGGAAATCAAATGGTTAATTAAATCCACCGCCAGGTCGATGCGGTCACTGCGTTCACCGATGGCGAGTAAGCCCACATCCACGGTTCCGCCGTCGGTGGGCAGCCAAAAGCGGTAAGGGGAAGCCTCACCCACCAGGCGCGCGACATGAGCCAAAGGAATTTGAATCCAATCGACCTTGGCCGTGATGACTTCCGCCGAAATGGCGGCGGTGGAGGGGGGATAAATCTGCGCGACTGACTGAATAAATTTGCGGATGTCGGTTTCCAAGGTTTTATTTTCGGAGTCTTGCAGACGCTCTTCAATCTTCACGCCGTTTCGTGCCAGTAAATTGAGCACATTGAGCTCATCGCCCCACAGCGAAACTTTTTTCGTCTGAATGGTCTGCTTCCACGAGGTGAGCGGACTTTCGCCTTTGCCGAAGAATCCATAAAGATTCCAAAACACCGGCACTGAATATTCAGAGTCAGGATCGTAGGGCAAATGCATAAAGTCCACCGAGATGTACTTGGTGTTTTCCAATGCTGTGTAATCCAGCTTCTTAATCCAATGACTGTTAATTAAGCTCTTTAACAAGAGGGAGCTGGTGCAAATCACATCGATTTTGCCGTCGGCATTGGCCATTTGCCGTAAAAATTCACTTGGATTGGCGTAGGTGAACTGCACCACTGAGACATTGCGCGCGGCGGAGAACTCTTTAAGAACCGAATCCGGAATCCAGTTCTCCGCGCACAGCACTCTCAATGGCGGAGTCTGCGCTAGTGCCAGCTGCCTCTGGTTGTGGGACCAGAAGCCCCAGTAGGCTCCGAGTCCAAAGCAGGCGAGGCTGGCCCAAAGGATATGTCGATAAATCCGTCTCACGTTCTTATGTTAGAAGGTGAGGCTCTCGGGGTCAAAGGCCACGTTGATGACGGAACCCTGAGGGGGCGCATAACCGTCGTTAAACACGATGCTGTTGCTTGAGGCCTCATAGAACCACGTAGAGACTTGTACGCCATTCACTTTCACGACAATAGTCGAGGGAATTGGCTTTTTGTTTCCGAGACTGAATTT
>JANMVK010000124.1:0-4249 GCA_031392725.1 Pseudobdellovibrionaceae bacterium | reverse complement strand
CCACCGGCACCACCAACTACACGGTCAGCGCCAGCGGTCATACCGTCTCCGGCAACATCAACGTGCTTAGTGGCCTTCTTGAGCCGTCCAAAATCCATAATGCAACTTCCGCTGATTTTCCGGAAGGTCAAAATAGCGGCTCGATCCGCTAGAGCCATACTGCTCCCACTTTTGATCGGCATTGTTGCGCATAAAAAAACAAACGGCCAGGTTCACCTTTGGCGTGGCAAGCGCGAGGCAGGGGACAAATAAAGTGATGAGTGACAATAGGCGCATGATGATCATCCTTATTCTACGGTAACGGACTTTGCGAGATTTCGCGGCTGATCCACATCATGACCCAGGGAACACGCGACGTGATAAGCGAGCAACTGGACAGGAATCACTTCTAAAAGTGGGAGCGTGAACCAACCCACTACCGGCAGAGCAATGTAATGCTCAGAAATCTTCTCCAAACGCGGACTCGGCCCAGTGCCGATGGAAATAATCTGCCCGCCACGAGCCTTGGCCTCTTCCAGATTACTTAAAGTCTTTTCATACAAATCATCATGCGGCACCAATGTGACCACAGCCATTTTGTCGTCAATCAAAGCCAACGGACCATGCTTCATCTCGCCGGCGGCATAACCTTCGGCGTGCATGTAGGCCAGCTCTTTCAATTTCAGCGCGCCTTCGAGGGCGATGGGGTAGTGAACTCCCCGGCCCATGTATAAAAAGCCTTTATAAGTTTTTAATTTTCCCGCGGCCTGCTTAAAAAATTTATCTAAATTCAAAACGGTTTCGATTTGCGCGGGAGCCGCGAGAATTTCGCGCACATACTTCTGTTCATCATCGCCCATCAAAACTTTTTTTGATTTGGCGATGGCAAGCGCAAGAATATTCAATAAAGCATAAGTGGCGGACAGAGCCTTAGTCGAAGCCACGCCAACTTCGGTTCCCGCGTTCATATACAAGTGCCCATCGGCCTCGCGGTCGATGGAGGAGTTCTTCACATTGCAAATGCTTAAGACTTTCACGCCGGCCTGTTTCGCCATGCGCACGGCCGCCAGAGTGTCAGCGGTCTCCCCGCTCTGGGAAATAGAAATAAATAAAGAATTGGGCGGCAGCACCGGATGGCGGTACCGAAATTCGCTGGCGATATCGCATTCAACCGGCACCTGAGCTAAACGCTCGATCAAATATTCGCCGATCATGGCTGCGTAATAGGAACTTCCGCACGCCACGATAAAAATCCGCTCGGTTCCCGCGAATAGGGCCGCCACGTCAAGACCCACGTCGGACAAAGCCACCCGGTTTTTAGCTACATCAACATGCGGCTGGATCGCGGCTGCCACCGCCCGCGGCTGTTCGAAAATTTCTTTTAACATAAAGTGCTGAAAGCCACCCTTGCTGGCGACTTCAGAAGTCCAATTCACTTCCACGATTTTTTTATCAACCGATTTGCCATCGGTGGTGAACACCTGGTGCGTAGTGCCTTTTACGACCGCCACTTCACCGTCGTCGAGGTAAACTATTTTTTTGGTGTAGGTCACTAACGCCTGCACATCACTGGCCACGTACATGGCATCGGGACCAACGCCCAAGATTAACGGCGGGCCGTTTTTAAAGGCCACCATCACATCGGGTTGTTTTTCACTCACGGTTAAAATGGCGTAAGCGCCTTTTAAGCGCGGCAAGACATTCATTACGGCTTTATATAAGTCATTGGTCGTGCGGACCTGCCGCTCAATTAAATGGGCCACCAATTCAGAATCTGTTTCCGATTCCAAAACCGCGCCCTGCTTGATCAGCTCCTCGCGCAATTCCATATAATTTTCGATAATGCCGTTGTGAACGATGGATATGCCGCCCACACAGTGCGGGTGGGCATTGCGCTCGGACGGTTTGCCGTGCGTGGCCCAGCGGGTGTGGCCTATGCCCAAGTGACCGGTGAATTGTTCCCCGTCTAACTTGGTGCTGAGATTGCCGAGCTTTCCTTCGGCACGGATGCGTTTAAATTTCCCGTCGTGCAAAATAGAAACACCGGCGCTGTCATAACCGCGGTATTCAAGGGCTTTAAGCCCGGTGAGGATTACATCTTTGGGATTTTTCGGGCCCAAATAACCGACGATTCCGCACATCGCTACTTTTTCTCCGGATTTTTATCACCAGGCTTATAATTTTCTAAAACAATTTGCCGGCCGCGCGCGACCGCCAAAGCTTTGGCGGGAACATCTTTGGTGATGGTCGAACCCGAACCGATAATGGCGCCGTCGCCAATGGTCACCGGCGCGACAAATTGCGTGTCACTGCCGACGAATACATCTTTGCCGATAATCGTTTTATATTTTTTGAGATCAACGGCATAATTGCAGGTGATGGTCCCGCAGCCGATGTTGGTGTTCTCACCCACATCCGCATCGCCCAGATAAGTTAAATGCGAAGCCTTGGCGCCTTTGCCGAACTTCACTTTTTTCATTTCGACGAAATTTCCCACTTTGCAATTCTCGCCGATCTCAGTGCCCGGCCGCAAATGGGCGTAGGGTCCGAGATCCACGTTGGTGGCCACCTTCGCGCCATCGAGATAACAGCCGGCTTTCATATGCACATGACTTGCGATCTCAGAGTCCTTAATCGTGCAACCCTGTTCAATCACGCACGAGCCGCCGATCTTGGTCGCGCCTTTTAAAAACACCTGAGGATATAAAACCGTGCCCGCTTCAATCGTGACTTGGTCCTCGACAAACACCGACTCGGGCTGAATCATCATCACGCCGCCGTCTAGTAAACGCGAAGCTTTGCGCTGAAACGCCATTTGCGTGGCGCGCGCCAATTCGGCTTGCGTGTTCACGCCCAGAGCCACGCGCGGATCCGCTTTCAAGCCATCCACCGGGAGCCCCTGCTCCACCGCCAGCGCGATAATGTCGGTGAGATAATATTCGCCCTGCGCATTATGGCTTTTGATTTGGGGAAGCAGAGTTTGCAACACATCGGCCTTCAAAATGTAAATGCCGGTGTTCACTTCTTTAATCTTTAATGTTTCGTGGGATGCATCTTTCGCCTCGACGATCGCTTGCAGCCGGCCTTGCTGGCGCACGATACGGCCAAAGGGCCCGGGATCGGGCAATTCGCAAGTGACCACGGCCACCGCGCACTTCGATTCCTTAAACAGTTTACGGAAATTTAAAATGTCATCGGCTTCCAGCAACGGATGATCGCCGTTTAAAATCACCACTTCGCCTTTTAACGAATCGGGCTGCGCGCAGCGGACCGCGTCCGCCGTGCCCAACTGGCGTTCCTGTTTATGGCAAACCGCGCCGAGCGGCTCAACGATGGCCCGCACCAATTCTTCACCGGCGCCAACCACCACACGGACTTCCTGCGCCTCGGCCTTTTTAACGGCGCGAATCACGCGCTCAATCATGGGCCGGCCCGCCACCGGATGCACCACTTTTGGCAGCGGCGAATTCATCCGCGTGCCTTTACCCGCCGCCAATACTATTGCAGAGAAAGATGACATGGTTTTGAAACTACCGTACCCTTTTAGGAATGTATAGCAACATCCGTTGGACACAGACCGCCCTCGGTACACCCATTGAGTTCTACGCTTCACACGAACTGAGCGAGCTCAAAAAGCAACAGCCGTTGTTGCTGATGGGCGGTATTCATGGTGATGAACCGCTCGGTGTGTTGCTGGCGCAAAAGACGCTCGAGTTTTTGCGCAACACCAAGTCAACAGTCCCGTGGGCTTTAATTCCGGTTCTCAATGTCGACGGCTACAAAAACAACACTCGCGTCAACGGCCGCGGCGTCGATCTCAACCGCAATTATCCGGCGAAATCCTGGAGCCCTGAATTTGAGAAGGACCGTTACAATCCCGGCCCATCGCCCGGGTCTGAGCCTGAAATTCAAGCCGTGGTTTCATTTATCAAAGAATATAAACCGCGAATGCTGATTCATTGCCATTCGTGGAAGCCGATGATCGTGTGCGCCGGTGAAAGTGGAATGCGCGATGCCGAACGGCTGGCTCAGTCGAGCGGATACGAAGTCGTTCCGGAAATCGGCTACCCAACGCCCGGCTCACTCAGCCAATTCGGCTGGGCCGACCACAAAATCCCGGTCATTTGTATTGAAGAATCCGACGACGCTTCTCCCAACCAGGTCTGGCCGCGCTTCCGCCAAGGCATGGAAGAGATTTTCCTGGACCCCTCGGCCCGCTAAATCCTAGGTACAATTAAAGCATGAATACGGCATCAAGTGTTTTGGTGGT
>JANMVK010000418.1:0-3608 GCA_031392725.1 Pseudobdellovibrionaceae bacterium | reverse complement strand
GGGAAATTGAATCGCTGGAAATGTCCGATGAAAATTTAAAAGTTTTGGGTGCCGAACAGGCCACGCTGGTTAAATCCATGAAGAAACTGGCGGCCGAACTCCACGAACGGCGCGCCAATGGCGCACACCTGCTGGAGAAAGGTGTGAACGACGAGTTGCTCGATCTTAATATGAAGGGTGTTATCTTTGGCGTGGGCGTGACCTTGCTCGCAGAGCTGAATTCCTCTGGCCAAAGCGACGTGGAATTTATGATTCAAAGTTCTAAAAAAGAGGAACCCAAACCCATCGCGAAGATCGCGAGCGGCGGCGAACTGAGCCGTATCTTACTCGCGCTAAAGCGCGTGGTGGGTTCAAGTGATAGGCCCCGCACGTATTTATTCGACGAAGTCGACACAGGCGTCAGCGGCCAAACCGCGGAAAAAGTCGGCAAAAAACTAAAAGCCATTTCCAAAGGCCAGCAATTAATTTGCGTCACCCATTTGCCACAAGTGGCAAGCTTCGCCGACCAACATTTTTTAATTGATAAATCCGTAGGCCGAGGCGCGGTGAAAATGTCGGTGGTCTCCCTGGGCAAAGATGAACGCGTAAGGGAAATCGCGCGTTTAATCTCCGGCGAGAAAATCTCACAGACAAGTTTGGAACATGCGCGGCAGCTCATTGCCGAGTCAACCTAGTTTGGCCCCGCAGGGGACAAACAGGCGTTTATTTACAGTGGACATCATCCGCTGGTTCTCCTTCTACGCCATAGTCATTTACCATTTAACATTCGCACTATGGGCCAGATATGGTCTCAACCATATTCCAATGCGGGGCCCGTGGGTATTACCCCTTGAAAGCTACGCAAGGGCGTTCTCATTCAGCGGGTTCACAATAATATTTCTATCTTTTTTTATGTTCGGGCTTAAAGGCAACAAATCAAAAAAAGCCGCATGGCTACCACTGATCCTACTAGGCTTCGCGGTAGTATGGCTGGCCACGGTCGAAGAATTTCCCTACTGGTGGGACATTTATCCGTATTTACTTTGCGCCTTGGCTGCGCTGTACATCGTACAAAAATTGAATGTTGCCCCAGCTGCGCTGGCGCTAGCCAGCGGCACTATTCTTTCAATCCCCTTCTGGAACTTAGAAAAACTAATAGCACTACCAGTATGGGCCGCCACAATTCTAGTAGGCGCATGCACCACAAGAAGCGATCTAGGCGACTGGCCACTATTACCATGGATCGCCTACCCAATATTCGCCTACGGCATCGGACAGCTAGCATCAAAGCATCACCAACCACTAAAGCAATTGGCCACGCCCGAGACTTTAGTCTGGTTAACAGCCCTCAGCGCCAGCACATTATTCCTAGGCGGCTATTTCGCCACCCCCATAGGCGAAGAGTTCGGCTGCGCAGTCTTCCGCCGCCCACCCATAGAATTCTGGGCGCACCAATTCTGGATTTTCTTTTTAGTGCGACTATCGTTCATCCCAGCGGTCCATGAATGGCTCGCAAAGCGAACGCTCCAGCAATGGATCTCCAACAGTCCCGTCAATCGTAGTTTCTTTTTAATTTATTTTATCCACTATCCAATAGCTTTCGCGTTAGCCTGGCTCGCGCGCCAGCGCGGCCTCGATCAAGCGCCTTGGATATTAGCAGCCACTTTCATTTTGTTGTTCTTAAGCATAGAGTCCCTTAAACTGGTTCGTATACCGGAGGCTCCATGGCTAAGGACCAACGCAAAGTCATTAACTACCTAAAAACATCAGGGCTCAGGCGCAGCTACTACCTGCATATTTTCGCGGGAGGCGTGGCCTTCCTCGGCATCATCGTGATTTATGTCTCACGCCTGCTCAATGAAATCCAAAATGTGGTGGCCACGATCCCCGACTTGGAATTATCCAACGGCGTGCAGGACCGGTTGCTCACCGTGGCCGTGTTGTTTTTCATTTGTTTCTTAGGGTTTCTGGTCAGCACGGTATTCTACATGATCATGCTCGGCGCCCGCGTGGGCGGCCCGGTGGTGGCCATTTGCAGTTACATTCAATTGCTCAAGGCCGGAAAATACCATGAGCGCCGCAAGCTGCGCAAAAATGACGAATTGGTTTCCATTATGGATGAACTCACTGAACTCGCCGAAATTTTAGGTAAACAAAAATCTTAGCGGCCAGAGCGGCTGATGGAATCAATCAGCTCGCGCACTTTGGCGGGCGCTTTGGTTATGGCCTTGTTCATAATCATCACCAGGTGCGTTTGATTGGCCTTGGTATTGGTGAAAAAATACGCCTGATACTCCGTCTTACCCACCATGCCCCGCAACTGACTCATATCAGAGAATCCCCCGCGGCTATAAAACGATTGGGGCGGGCCCTTCGGTGTGACCGCCATGTCCTCGGCGAAATACTGTTTGATATAAGCCGTCGCTTTATCGATGGGAAATTTGCCCTTAGCTGAGAAGAAATAGAAATCCGACTTGCCCGGCTCACTGGCACCCACCAGCACTTGCACCGGCCCGTCGGTCTCTTCGGCAAAGGCGTAGCCGTCGGGAATATTCATTTTCAATCCCACTCGGCTTAAATAATTGAGCGCCGGTTTTTTCAGCTCCTGCAGAAAATCTTCTTTAGGATCGGTGCGGTTGATGACCGGAGGGGGCTTCACCGCCGGGCGAAACACGATGGTGGGCGCGCGCTTTTCATCTTGGCGCACGGTGGGCCCGCTCGCCGGAGCCGCGGACGGAAGATTTTTATTTACGATCGGCGTCATATTGGGACCGCCACCGGGATTGAAAAACGTGCGCACCGAAAAAATCAGCAACGCCAATCCGATGACGAACACGATAGTGGGAGTATGTTTATTCAACGAATTCATTCGTATTTCACCTGTACTTGATCTCCACCTTAAGAATATCCTATTGAGGTCATGCGTAGATGTCACTTTTTTCGTTCACCCAACGGATTTAGCCTGGTCGGAACTCTGGTGGCGGTGGCCATCGGCGGTATCGTCGCGGCACTTGTCACCACGGTCATAACCGAAGCCGTGCGCGGCCAGCGCAATATCGTCGACCGCGACGAAATGAGTGAGTTCACTTCATTTGTTAAAAATGTTCTCACCACCGACGCCACCTGTACGGCGGTGTTAAACCGCAAGCCGTTCAAAGTCGGCGGCAAACGCGATTTGGAAATGAACATCGGCTTTGGCAATCAGCCCAACGCCATCGTCAAAAAGGGATTTACCTTCGCCAGTGAGGCCTTGGAAGTTGACGAACTCAGCATTGAGGACCGCAGTCCCCACACCGTGCAATTTAAAATCGGCATCGATCAGGGCGGCGCCATCAAGGAAGTGACCGTGCGCCGCCATCTCGCGCGGGTCAATTTGCAATTGAAAAACAAAGCCACCGGCGCCGGCTATCGTCCGCGCTATTTTGCGCGTCCTGATCCACGTCCATCGCCAGGGTCGCGATCGGGCCGTCGAACGTCAGCTTCCAGTGGCGGTAGCGGTCCGGAGACGTGTCGAAGGACACGGCCGGCATTGCGGCCTTGGTAGCGGCTTCCATAACTTTCTCAGCCTATCGCCGCGGTGCTGGAGTGTCAAGGCACTATACTGCGCGAACTCGAAGCCATGGTGCGAT
>JANMVK010000067.1:0-9813 GCA_031392725.1 Pseudobdellovibrionaceae bacterium | reverse complement strand
TGGCCGACATCAAAGTGCCTTCACGGCTGGAGCGTTCAAGAATCGATTGGTGGAGGGAAATTTCTCCGGCCAGTTGAATCACGCGGTCTAATTTTTCAACCGCCACGCGCAGACTTTCCTCACCTTTGCCTTTGGAGGTTTCGTGCGGTTTCTTTTTGCCGGGGGCGATCGCGGCTTTGGTCTCCACCGCGGCGGCCGGCACGGGGGCCACCACCGGGTTACCACTGATCACGCTCGACCAGCGGGCCTCGACCAATGTGGTGTCTTCTGTGTGAGTTGAATTTAATTTCATGCCTTCAACCCAGCGGTGCAACATTTTTTCGGTTTCCAGCAGCGCGCCGACCACTTCATTATCGGGAGCCCGACCTTGATCGCGCAGTCTCACCAGAAAATCTTCGGTGGCATGCATGGCCGCATGAAGGGCGGTGAGCCCGATCAATCCCGCGCTACCCTTGAGGTTGTGGGCGCAGCGGAGAAGGGGAACATAGGCGGTGGCGTCGTCCTGAGGGGAGAATTTGAGTGTGATGCGCACCCATTCCTCAAGCACATCGCGCACGTCTTCGAAAAACGCTTCGAGCAGATCCTGATCCATATGATAATCTTAGCACTGCTCCCGGAACAATTCACGAGTGGACCCGGCCCTACGGCCTGTATTTACAAAGAAGATGTGTGGGCCATATAATTGTTTAAACCTCAGCCAGCGAGTGTCCAATGCCGACAATTGACAAAAAATCCGTGCTTATTGTGGACGACATGAAAACCGTCCGCGTGAAACTCAAGCGCCTGTGTAAGGAACTTGGAATCATTAACGTTTACGAGGCCATGGACGGCGTGCAAGCGCTGGAAATGCTGCAGGGGCTGAAGGTCGATCTGGTGCTGTCGGATTGGAACATGCCCAATATGTCCGGGCTCGAGCTGGTCAATAAAATGCGCGAGAACGAAAAAATGATGGAAGTGCCGGTGATTTTTATTACGGCGGAGAATGAAAAAGGCAATATTCTTAAATCCTTGATGAACGGCGTGACCGATTACATCGTCAAACCGTTTCCCGATGTCACCGTTAAACAAAAAATTTGCGGGGCGCTGAAAGTTCAGGTGAAAATCTGAGCGCGGAGAAATTGATCCCGACCAAAATTAACAGCCAGGTGTTGGAGGATATCCACTACATCATGCTGCCCGCTGTGATCAGCGAGAGCGCGGTCGGAGAATTGGGCCAGCGTTTCGAGGAGTGGGCGCGCCTTAAAGTGGAAATGCATGTGTTTGACTTCAATGCCACCAAACAAGTTCCCGATTCGTTTGTGAAAGCGGTAAAAACTTTTTCTGAAAAAATCAAAGCCGTGCAAGTCAAGCTGGTGTCACTCAATATGTCCGACGCCCTGTTCCGCAGCATAAAAAGCGCGGGCGCCGATGGCGTGTTCAACCGCGTGAAAAATCTGTCGGAGGATTTGAGTGCTAAGAAAAAGCAGCAGCTCAGTCCCACCGAAACCCGGCGCTTATTGTTTAAATATCTAGCTCACGGGGCCTTTAAAGCGGTGGATGTGGCGCTCAACTCCACCGTGTCGTGCGACGAAAATTACTCGGTGAAGGCGGAGGAAGTGCCGCTGGATAAGTTCGATATGATTAGCGTGATCGAAGTGAACAATGATTTTATGCAGGCCGATTTCCGGCTGATCTCCTCGATCAGCGTGCTCGATAAGTTGTGCCGCGCCATGCACGGTCATGACACCGAGGTCGACAGCGAACTGCTCGAGAGCATGGCGCTGGAACTTCTCAATATGATTTACGGCCACGCGAAGTCCAACTTGAATGACAAAGAGGCGTTCCGGCTGCCCCCAGCCATTCCCAGATTGGTGCGCAAAGCGGAGTTCCACCGGGTTAAACGATCGCCGGCCGCGCAGTTGACGATCATGCCGGTCGTGACGCCCATGGGTTCGTTCTACGTAGAAGTCGATTTCGCCAAGACTAACGGCCAGTAAAGCGCCCGCCGATCTCCAGAGCCGGCTTTAATATTCCGAAAATATAGATGATGAAACTCGAAGAAACAATTCAGGGCCGGATCTTCCGCGCGATGGTGGTCGTTGTTCTGGCCATTTTGGTGTTGAGCGGACTTTCCGTTTACGCCATTTATCACGCCGACAATTTGGCGCGGGATTATTACGCATTTCTGGTCATGGCGGTGGCCGCGGCAAGCGTGGTTCTTCCGACTTTGTACATTTGGCTCACCACCCGCACACTCAACGGTGAGTTGGTGCATTTCGTGCGCACGTTACATAATTTTTCCGAGCAAAACGACCAAACGTCGGAAACGCTAAAGGCCTCCAGCGAAAACCTGTCGAGCGCGTCCGGCGAGCAGTCGGCGGCTGTGCAGGAAACCGTGGCTTCGATTGCGGAAATCCGCAGCATGCTCTCGCAAACCGCCAATCACGTGCGCGAAGTGCAGAATATGACGTTCACCGTGAATGACAAAACCAACGACGGCATGCAGATCATGAACCGCATGGAAGCCGCGATGATGGCCATTGAACAAGCCAATTCCCAGTTGCAGAGCTTTGAAGAGATCATCAATGCCATTAAAGAAAAAACCCAGATCATCAATGACATAGTTTTTAAAACCCAGTTGCTGTCGTTCAACGCGTCCATCGAAGCGGCACGGGCCGGTCAATACGGCCGCGGTTTCGCGGTGGTGGCCGAGGAAGTGGGCAAGCTCGCGCAAATGAGCGGCGGCGCCAGCAAGGAGATCGACACGCTTCTGGCCGACAGTTTGCGCCGGGTGGGAAAAATCGTGGAGGCCGTGCAGGGCCGCGTGCGTGATGGTAAAGATGTGAGTGGCGAGGCGCTCAAGCGTTTCAGCGAAATCGCCAAACAGATTGGAATTATTTCTGAAAAAGTAAATCAGGTGGGCGAAGCGACGCTGGAGCAAGAAGGCGGAGTCGAGCAAACCGCGCGGGCGATGGATCAGATGGATCAAACCGCACTCCACAATAAAAAGAGCGCCGAACAAATGTTTAAGGTCGCCGAGCGCGTGCGCACTTTAAGTTTTAAAGTGCGGGAGATGACTTCCGACATTCGCCGCTACGTGCGCGAAGACGGCGTGGCTGAATTGCATGTTGTTCGCGAAATGCCGCAGTCCTTTGTCGCCGGGCCCGGCACTACCCCCCAGTCCGAGAATGAAATGCAGGACCTGGTTAAAAACCTCGGCCAAAAATTCTCCCACATTCCTCAGAAAGCAGAGCGGACCCCCGTCATTTCGGCCGACGATCCGAGTTTCCGCAAGTCCGGAACCGAGGACTAGCTCGTGCTGTCCGACAGCGATAAAAATCACATTTATAAACTTGTTGAAGAACTCACCGGCGCCAGCCGGAGCGGTGAGTCCGGCCAGGAAACTCTGGTGGTGAATGTCGAGCGGCGCATGGCGCAGCTCAACCTCAATCTGCTGGTCGATTATCTAAGGACTGTGAATAGCGACCCTGTGGAATTCATGAACCTGCTGAACATGCTGACCATTCACACCACGTCCTGGTTCCGCGAGAATCCGCATTTTGTGGCGTTTCAAGAAATCCTTCTCGAGGTATTGAAAAAAAACGAAGTTTTTAAAGTGTGGTGCGCGGCCTGTTCGACCGGTGAGGAAGTGTATTCCTTCGCGCTGATGCTTGAGGAATTCCGTAAGGTCCACCCTAAATTCGATTACCGCATTCTCGGCACCGACATCGACGCCGTATCGTTGCGCACGGCCGAGCAGGCGGTGTATCCCAAAAAACAAATTAATTTTCACGTGGCGCGCTACAAGGACCATATCCTGGAGGGCACCGGCGTGACCGAGGAATTTTTCACCTTAAGCAAGAGCATTCGCGACCGCTGCACCTTCCGCCGTCACGACTTGCGCGAGGCCAATCCGCAAAAAGAAGCGCCTTTCCATGTGTGCATTTGCCGCAATGTTTTAATTTACTTTTCGCCCGACATGGTGAACCGCGTGGTCGGCAACTTGCTGCTCAATTTGCGGATCGATGGTTCGCTCATGCTCGGCCATAGCGAAACCGTGAACGCCGCCGAATTTGGTCTGGTCCAGCAGGGCCATTCCGTTTACGTGCGGCCGGCCAAGGTCAGCGCCGAAAATAAACGCCTTCCCGGTAAGTATCGAATTCTGTCGGTGGATGATTCCGCGGTCATGCGCAAATTTTTTGACAAAGCCTTCACCGATCTCGGTTTTGAATCCATCACCGTGTCCAATGCCTCCGAGGCCACCAACTATTTAAATTTTAATGAAGTGGACCTGATCACGCTCGATCTCAATATGCCCGATCAAAAAGGCGACAAGTGGCTCGAGATGGAACGGCGGGAAGGCTTACGCACGCCGGTGGTGATCATTAGTGATGTCCACGCGTCCGACGCCGATGATGTGGTGAAATTGCTAGCCATGGGCGCGCAAGATTATATCGAAAAAGACAAACTGCGGGCCGATCCTAAAAAATTAAAAGATGGTTTTGTGGAACTCATTCAAAGCCAGGGCCTTAAGCCGGATAGCAAAACCATTGGGGGCATGCCGCCTAAGATTTGCCCGGATTTGGTTCTAATCGGCGCGAGCACGGGCGGCCCTCAAGCCTTAGTTAAGTTGCTCACGAAAATGCCACGTCACAGTCCGGCGGTGGTGATCATTCAGCACATGTCGCCCAAATTCACCAAACCCATGGGCGAGCGTTTGGCCGATTGTTCCGGCCTAAAATTAGGCGATGTGGGTCCGCGGGCGCCGATTCTTCCTGGCCATATATATATGGCATACGGCGATTATCATTTGGGCATCGGCGAGGAAAACGGCAAACCGGTCTTGGATATTTCCCACGCCGCCGCCTTCAACGGCCATCGGCCGAGCGTGGATTTCATGTTCAATTCGGCTCTGGGACTGAAGTCGTCGATTATGGGCATCCTCCTTACGGGAATGGGCCGCGACGGCGCGCTGGGATTGCGCTTTTTGCGCAAAGAGGGCGGCTATTGTATTGCCCAGAGCGAAAAAGATTGCGTGGTTTACGGAATGCCCAAAGAAGCCATTGAGCGGGGAGCCGCGGATTATGTCGGCACCATCGACGAAATCCGGCTGGTGATGGAGCAATCCTTCACCCTCAAGAAACGGTTTGCTGCTTAGCGACGAACGGCGCTTGACGGCCCTGAGATTCATCTCTCTACTATACGTACATATCAACGGGGGATTTCTCATGCGTTTCACTCATCAAGTGTTAGTGATTTTCTTGTTCGGGGTGTCTTTAGTGGCGGGTCCGCTTCAGGCCGAAGAAAGCGTCAACTTGGACGATGTCAGCCTTAGCGATTTGCTCAACATAAAAATTGAATCAGCCTCCAAGCAGGCTGAACCCTGGGCTGAAGCTCCGGTCCCGGTGTCGATTATTACTAAGGATATGATTAAATTGGCGGGAGTGCGAAACTTGCACGAAGCCCTGATCACTTTTGTTCCGGGTTACACCCATGCGCAGGATCGCAATGAAATTGTGTTCGCCCCGCGCGGGATTTACGCGACTTCGCAGCAAAAAGTTTTGATTATGATCAACGGACACCGTCTAAACTCTCGTTCTTATCTCGCGAGCATGCCCGACTATGGTATCGCTTTGCATAACCTCGAGCGCATCGAAGTTCTGCGCGGTCCCGGTTCTTCCCTTTATGGCAACGTGGCCCTCTCGGGTGTGGTGAACTTGATCACCAAAAAGGGCAAGGACACAAAAAGTTCGGTGGAAATCGGAGCGGGTAATTTCGGCCAGCAAAAGGCGCGCTTTTTAGCGGGCGACGGTGGTGACAACTGGGATGTGCTCGGATGGGGCCAATATTATAAAGCCACCGGTGAAGTGCATAACATGAATTTGGATGAAGACTTCAACGGCACCCGCACCGGCAATATGATTATTGATGGCGTGAACGGTCCCGCGTCCCACGATGTGGGTATGACTTATCATAAAAACGAATGGTCGCTGTTCGCGGCCTCACGCCAGAGTGGTTACATTGAACCCTACGGCAGTGGCAGCACAACTTACGACTACAGCGTCTATCGCAAATTTATGGGCGCCGGTCCCGGCCTCAGCATGGCGCAGCAGCATTTGGGCGCGAAGTGGGACAAAGACATCGGCGGCGGCTGGGATTTAGAAATCAATCCTTACTTCGATCGCTCGCAGATCAACGGAATTTTGGCCGCCACCACCGATGATGGAACCGTGATTCATTGGAATGACCAGGATATGGGCATCATCGCGCAGGCCAATAAGAATTATTCCAAAGGCAATGTGCTATTTGGCATGCAGATCGACACCATGGAGGTCACCGACAGCGGAATGTTGACGATTACCAATGGCGAGTTCACCGGCATACCTGATTCTCAGGCCGCGCCCTTGCTCGCCCTCGGCGGTGAGGAGAGCTACTCCCTTTTCGTTCAGGAAAAACATAAATTCAGCGACCAGTGGATTTTGAACGTGGGTGCCCGCTACGATTACAAAAACCGCAAGAGCGGGGACAACTACGACAATATCAGCCCTCGCGTGGCGGTGATTCATCTGCCCAATGAAACTTGGGAATACAAATTGTCGTACTCTCAGTCCTTTGTCGATGGTCCGTACTGGTATCGTTACAATCAGGGTTTAGCCGCGTTCGGTGGTTCCGAGGGCTTGAATCCTGAAGTGTTAAATGCCTATCAGTTTCAAGCCGTGTGGAAATCAAACGACAAGCGTCTGCGCAATGCCGCGACCTTATATTATCAAAAGGGCACCGATCTCGTAATCAACCGCGCCACCGCGGCGGGCACCCCGGCCGATCCGAAGTATGTGAATTCGGGCAGCATTCAAAGTACGGGTCTGGAAAACGAATTGTCGTGGACGGAAAGCAAGTACCAACTGTTTTGGAATTTTCAGTACGCCAAAGCCTTGCAGTCCACCGAGTATTCAAAATTCGGCGAGAAATTCTCGCACATACCCACCATGACGTCGGCCTTGGTATTTAACTTTTTGTTCACTAAAGACATAAGCGCCAATGCCACGGTCAAATATGTGGGTGAGCAAGTTTACAATAGCGGCACGTTCGCGGCGCCGGCTTCGACCAAAGTGTCGGATGCCACGCTGTTAAATTTGGGTGCGCGCTATGAGCACATCGCGGGCACGGGATTATTCGTCGATGCTCGCGTGTACAACGTGATGGATAAAGCTTATTTCCAGGGTGGCCAGTCGGGAACGCAGATTCCGTTCCGACAGGCGGGCCGCTGGTGGTTTGCCAGTTTAGGAACTGAGTTCTAATTTACTGAGCGTTTTTAGATTTTAAAAAATCAATTACCTTGGCGTGACTGCCAAGGGAGGCGAAGCCCAGGGGAGTTAATCCATTCTGGGCTTTAACATTTAAATCGGCGCCTTTTTCGGCGAGAAACTTCACCACTTCCACTTGTCCATCCATTGCCGCCATGGTCAGCGCGGTCAGGCCCTTTTCCGAGGTGAGGTTGATGTTGGCGCCTTTTTCGACCAGCGCTTGAACGATACTCAGGTGGCCGCGTTTGGCGGCGGCCATTAGTGATGTCGTGCCTGAAATATCTTTGGCGTTCACATCGGCTTTTTTCACTATCAAAAATTTGACCACTTCGCCGTGACCTTGCAGAGAGCTGAGCATCAGAGGCGTAAGACCCTTGTCAGTGGCGCTGTTCACGCTAGCTCCGGCATCAATTAGAGTTTTGACCGAGCCGGCATCGCCTTGCATGGCGGCCTTAATTAAATCCTTGTCCTGGATCGCATCGGCATGCGCCTGGGTGGCCAGCACATTAAGAATAAAAAGAAGCTTAAGCGCTACGGCTTTTTTTCTCATGGCTGCTCGTCTGAAGGTGGGTGATGGACGCCAAAGGGCCTTTTGCGCCTTTGTCTCCGTGAACATGGGTGTCGAGTTGATTAACGGTTAAAGCTAATGATTGTGAATGTCCACGCAGGACATCTGATAGCTGCGCAATTACATGTGCCATCTTGTCAGTTTGGCTGGCGGAATCGCGCATGTCACTCATCGCGCGTACAACCACGTGAATTCCTTGTTCTTGTTCCGATGCGGCATCGGCGATGGAATTGACCATGGATTTCACTTGTCCGGCGCGTTCGGTGATGCGCTCGAACACTTCAGCGCAACTCAACGACATTTGATTAGCCGATCCGACTTTAGTTTTGGTCGAACCGACGATATCGGCCACTTGGCGGCTGCTTTGATCGAGCAATTTGCCGATTTCTTGGGCAGCTTTGCCGCTCATCTCGGCCAATTTTCCCACTTCCGAGGCCACCACGGAAAATCCGCGGCCGTGCTGGCCCGCGCGGGCCGCCTCGATCGAAGCGTTAAACGAAAGCAGCTGAGTTTTGAAAACAATTTCATTAATGATATTGGTCTTGTCACGAATCATGCGGACAACTTGATTTAATTCCTCAAGCCGTTCGTAGGACCGTTCGATGTCCATCATCGCGGCCTTCATATTGTCGACCACCACTTTGCCGTCCGAGGCCTCGCGGAAACTCTCTTCCGAGGATTTTAAAGCTTCAGACGAATGCCGCAGCGTTTGGCCGAGTTTGCTCTTCATTTGCTCCATGCTGCTGACACTTTCCATCACGCTGGTGGTTTGCTGTGAGGACGCGGACGCCAGGCGGGAGGAAGAACCTGAAGCCTCGCTGGAGATTTTGAGCATGTTATTTGAAACTTCGCTTAAGCGGCCGCTCACCACCTGCAAACCGTGGGTGGTGTTGCGTGTGAGAACATAAAAGAACCCGGCAAAGGGAATGGCCGAAAGCATCAGAATCCATCCGAGATAAATCGCGCGTTGCGATCCGGCGTTGGCGGAGTCAACCGCGCTGCGCACATCGGTGGTTTGTGTTTCCTTGAGCTCCATGGCCCATTTTTCCAGCGCTGAGAATTCAGCAGAAAAGGCTTGCAGCTTGGGTTGAACAGCGGCCAGCGCCTCCAGACCCACCATCACATTTTGCAGAGTCTCATTGCACTCTTTGTAGGTTTTGTCATAGCGAGCTTCGATTTCCGCGAGCTCGGGAATTTTGCTTTTTGCCAAGCGCTCAAACGCGGAGTGCACTTTGGCGTTGGAGGTTTCGAAATTCGATTGACCGTCCATGCTGCCGGAGAGCGCGGTTTGCACCACGGAGTTTTTTACATTGCCTAGCGACCGGCTTAAAATTTCAGTGGCCGCGAGGGTGGGGAGGCGGTTTTCGACTAGCTCGGTCAGCAGGCTTTGGCTGCTTTTAGAAATTGTAAAATTGGCGAGAAAATACACCATGAACCCAAGGAAACCCAGGGTCAGAGTGAGGAACAGCTTATGCTGCATGCTGTACTTGGAATGCCACGCGTTCATGTCATCTATATATCGGTTTTGATTTAACCGATTTTAACTGGACCATCGTCTAAGTCCTGGCACCCGGCTTGCTTTGTTTCACTTCCGGTTCATGCGCGGGGTCAAACTGACCCCTGCAATTTCGGGGGGGGATTTATGAAACGCATTCTGTTCACGCTCGCTTTGCTTTTTCCGCTGCAGTCGCAGGCCGCCAGCATCCGTTATGTGGGATTTTCTAATGGTGGGCCGGGGTGTCCGCAGGGCAGCGTGCGGGTGGTGATGTCGCCTGACGCTAAGGTCTTCACGGTCATTTATGATCAGTTGACCCTAAGAATTGTTCCTGGCCAGCCCTCCGCCGCTACCGAATGTGAAGTGGATATTTCGCTCAATAAACCGCCGCTGCTTGGACTGAAAGTGATGTCGGCTGATTTTCGCGGATTCGTCGGCTTAACTCCCGGAGTTTGGGCGGAGCAAAA
>JANMVK010000054.1:0-1129 GCA_031392725.1 Pseudobdellovibrionaceae bacterium | reverse complement strand
GTGTTTAACCTTCATTCTGAAGGTGGCATCCCGCCATTACTAAAAGGGTACGTATAAAACTTACCTCTCAATCAGTTTTCCATGTACGACAAGTTCGTCGTCCTTGATCCTCCTTCTTGCATTCACGTTTGTCTTACGAGTTGTCAGTTGGTGAATGTGCACAACTGTACTCACTGCTTACACAAGACTGATCGGGACAGCAGATGGATTCTTGACAGGCCTTGAGTCTAAATTGGACTTATTGACTGGAAAGTTGGCCGTAAGGTGTGGGGCATGTTCGTCTGGAAAGGGATGAAAGGCTTAGGGTTGTATGTCGAGGTTTCGCGAGAAAAACTCGACGATCTTCTGGGCTACCCAGTCGGGGTCGTCTTCCTGAAGATGATGGCCGCCGCCTTCATGAATATAGCTCTCAGCCGCTGGCAGCACGGCTTCCAGGTCATTTATAATTTTTTTTGACACAACTAAATCGCTGGAGCCCCACATCAACAACACTTTTTGTTTAATGCCTTTGAGTCCAAGCGGCAGGCGCGGATCACGAATGGCCTCCGTCGCGCGCATAAAAGACCGGATGGCGTCGGGCTGGCGCACATAAGTTTTAAAGGTTTCCTCGACTCTAGTCCCATCGATCAGGCCGCGTTTGCTAACCGTGCGCCGGTGGGCCCAGCGGATCGCGGTCCGGTTCATCATTAGCGACACCGGTCCTGCCATCCACAGCCACTTGCTGAGGTCGAGCGGGACCAGCTTGGAACTGGTAGCGGGAGCAATCACTCCCACGCCCAAAACTCTTTTGCGGTGTTCATGAGCCAGCCAAAGGGCGATGTTGCCGCCCATGGAATTGCCAATGATATAAGACTGCTGAATTTTCATCCGGTCCATAAATTCCAGCAGTCGCTCGACTTGCTCGTCCAGTCCGTAGGCCGCGTCTTTAGGCTTGGAGCTGCCGCCGAAGCCGGGAAGGTCAACGGCCCAGAGACGAAAGTCCTTGGCCAGCACCGGGATCAGCCAGCGCCAACAATATAAGTTGGCCCCGATGCCGTGGAGAAGAATCAGATTTGGGCCTCGACCTGAGGTGTGATAGCGCCAGGTCCAATTGTTGATCTTGGCCGTCGTCGTTTCGAGTTCATAGGGC
>JANMVK010000049.1:0-12459 GCA_031392725.1 Pseudobdellovibrionaceae bacterium | reverse complement strand
CCGCCGAATTAGTGATTGGTGAGGAACTGAAGGACAAGCGGCAGGTGCTAAAGGCCGCGGGCGTGATGGCTACGGCAACGGAGCAATTGAAAGAGCATTCCGATGCCAAGGATATTGAGTTTTTAGTCGGCGAGTGCCGCTCGAAGTCGGTCGCGTTGGTTTCCGATTGCGGGACGCCCGGCTTTTGCGATCCCGGCGCGGATTTGGTCGCGGCCTGCCGCGCGGCCGGAGTTGCGGTTCATTCGGTGCCCGGTGCTTCGAGTTTGATGGCGTTGTTAAGTGTGGCGGGAGTGCGCATCGATTCATTTGTGTTCGCGGGTTTTTTGCCGGCGAAGGTTGAGGAGCGAGCGCGGGCTCTTGCGGAATTGGTGAAGGAGAAGCGCTCCGTGATATTGCTGGAGACGCCTTATCGCTGCGCTAAGCTGGTTGAGGATTTAGCCTTGCACTTCGGTTCGCGGGATTGTGTGTTGGGATTGAATCTTACTCAACCGGGTGAAAAAGTAATTCGCGCTAAGGGGAAAGATTTGGCCAAGCAGGGTCCGTTTTCGGATTGTGAGCCGGTTGTTTTGATTGTTTGATTTAGACGGTGCGAACTCTGTCCAAGCAGACAGAGTAGCTCAACAGCTACAAGTCCCGGAACTTGTAAGACGTCAAAGATTGTTAAGTTAAAACACGATAACGCCTTTGTTCCCAATAAGCGTCCCAGGACTAGTGTTAAGCGGCCCGCTTACCGCTGCTGCTCTTCGGCCTGGCCTTCCGGTGATCCACTGGCGTAGTCAAAGAATGCGCGCCGATCTTGAACTCATTCTTCCGGTACTTCTCACGTAAACGCACAATCAAATTCAAACAAAACACCAATGACACGGCCAGCGGATCAAACACCGAAACAAACAGAATAATCATCCATTTCACTGCGGTGTCCACGTCCGTGCCAAAAACTCGAGCCAAATAAATCACCGGCCCCACTTTGGTGTTCATCTTCAACATCGACTGGTTTTTTTGATCGATTTCCAGCAGAAGCTTCGAAGACTTTTCCTGGAGGAATGCGATCTTAGGCGCATACTCTTGCTGAAACTCCAGCTTGCGTGACATTCGTGAATCCGGAATATCCTCAACAAAGCGGCGATACTCAGCGATTTGCTCCTCGACACGTTTCTGATCGCGCGACAACGCATCCACTTCCATAATCCGCGAGCGCAAATCACCCGCGGCAATTTCATAGGCATTAGATAAATAGCCAAAAATCCCAATGCTTGTGATCGCCATCAACACCGCAATTGAAAAAATCAAGTAAACCCGTAACGGGCGGTGAATGTGACCCCAGTAGCGGTAGACAAATCCCACGACGATAAACTTCGACAACTCCAACGCCGCGGCCATGATCGCCACAGCCTTAGGGGCTCCGCCAAACAAAGTCGCCAAACCCGTAATGGAGAAAAGCGCCCCGGTTATGGACACCACCACAGTCGCGATTAAAAGTAAGACGATATATATGACACTCATCCACTATATAGATCGGCATTTTGCGTTATTCGCTTAAGAGTGAGACGGCTGGACTAAAGCCAGGCTCCTTTAAAAGATCTCCCAATGACAGGGAGGTCGGTTGGCGCCGTAGATTTGCCCGAATGGACCGAGTCGACAAACACGATCCGCACCTGCGGCAAAGCCACTCGAACCTGGTCGATAATTACGGGCTCATTCTCAAAAAACCACACGTGATCAAAGCGCGGAACCAACTCTTTTAGAGCCAAAGTTTTAAAATGCTCGTCGGTTTCCACATCCGAAGGTTTCATCAGTAAATGGCCGTCGGAAACCAACGGAAAATTCCATTTGCGCAAAGCCTCCAGGGTGCCCGGGCGCATCAACCCCTGCGGCCTACCGGTAAGGTAAAAAATCTCCGCGCCAAGCTTGGATAAATGGCGCACATATTCGTCGGCGTGAGGGTGAATTTCATCGTGATCGAGAAAATGGCTGCTGAAAAAATGCTTGCGCCAAAAATCCCGCACCTGTTTGATCATATCAATCGAAGTCAGTGACTGGTAGCGGGTGAGCAGGCTCTTGATCCCCCAGTCGGTGGGCAAAACTTCAATCGTTCTTAAGGTAGCGGACTCCGTCTCAAATTTAGATTTGAAGTCGGCCGTGCCGCCGAGCTTTTGCAAAATCGCTTGGGTGCGCGAACTGACCTCGAACAATGTGGAGTCCAAATCGAAAATCACCGCCACCCGCGTGGCAGCGGCGTGACTCCGGACAAATTCAGAGACTGTTTTTAGTGGATCGTCATGAATCATATTCGTAACGGATCTTGCCAAAGTTCCAGCAAATCGTCGAACTGTTTTCCACCCCCCTGAAGTCGGGTTTGACAGTTTTCCGCAACCTCGACCAGAATGCCTCACTAACATACATCCATCTGTAATCCTTGATGATTTGGCGCCCTAGGCCTTCAGCCATATAGATGAAAGGCCGATCATAGGGGGTCAGAAAAGGATGGTTTTATTATGAAATACAAAGTCTCCCATCAGGGTCAGGAAGCTGGCCAGTTCACAATCGACGAGATCATCGCCAAGGTTCGCACCAAGGATCTTGAGCTATTTGATTACATCTTTGATGAATCCAAGAACGATTGGATTCTGATGATGGAGCATCCGGAGCTGGCCACTAAACTGCGCAGCAATAAACCGCCGCGCCCGCCGACTGGCAAAGGCCCGGCTGTCACTACGACGGCCACCACCACTACAACCAAAAATACACCCACGCGTCCAACCACACCCACCACTCCGACTACGGTGACGGACGGCAACGAGTGGTTTGTGCTTAAAGGCGAACACCGTTTCGGCCCCTTCGGTTTTGCCGAAGTGGTGCGCATGCTGCAACAAAAAGTGGTGTATCCCTTCGACTTCGTATGGAACGCGGGTCTAACCGATTGGAAGCGCCTGGCGGAAGTTGCTGAATTTGATCCCGAACAAATCCGCACAATGTTTGAAAAGAACGGCAAGAAAACCGAGATCTTCGTACAGCGAAAACACAAACGCAAAAAACACGCGAGCCGCGTGATCATCCACGACAACCTATCTTTGTGGAAGGGCGAAAGCTTTGAAATCTCCAAAGGCGGAGTGGGTGTGGCCATGAAGAACGCGTTGGTTGTTCCCGGCCAGCAAGTGTTCGTGCATTTCTCCGGAAGCGACGGCATGCCGTCCTTTAATGCGGTTTGCGAAGTCGTGAGCAAGAAGTTCGTGAACGACAATTCTCCCGTGCAGTACGGCTTGCGCTTTCTTAGTATGAGTCCGGAAACGCAGGATGAATTCAATAAGAAGGTGACTTAAAACCATGAAGCAGTTCGTTGTCTTGTCTTTAATTCTGATTTCCTTCACCGCCACACAAGCGGCCGGGCCGAAGACTGCTAAAAAAGCGGTCACGAACCTGACCGATTTGAAGTTGGTGGAAGTCGATGAGAAAGGCAACGAAATGAAGTCGCTCAAGGCCGAACTGTTGGTCTCGAGTGCAGAAGGCAAGGCCATCGACCAAGCCCGCAAACTGCTGGCGAAATATAGAGGCTCGCCGATGGAAGCTGAATTGCACTTCCGTTTGGCCGAACTATATATGAGGAAGGCTAAGACCGACCGTTTCTTTGAACTGCACCGTGAATCCGACACCGTTGTGCGCTTAGCTCCGCGCACCGCCAAGATCGGCAGCAGCCGGGCCAGCGTGCAAAGCGCAATCAACGCGTATTCTAATATAGAGAAAAATGCTCCCAACTTCCAGCAAATGGATGTGGTGGTTTTCAATCACGCGTTCGCCATTCAGATCTTGGGAGACGAAAAGCAAGCTGAAGGCCTTTATAAAAATCTGATCGCCAAATTCTCCCGTTCCGCTCTCGTACCCGATGCTTATTTGGCCATGGGCGAAATTGAGTTTAACCGCAATCAGTTCTCGCAGGCGCTGGACTATTTCAACTCCATTCGAAAATTTCCCGAAAGCCGCGTTTATCCCTACGGTCTCTATAAAGCCGCATGGACTCACTACAATATGCGCGACGCCATGAAGGGTTTGAAAAAACTCGAGGAAGTGGTGGCCTTCGGCAAAATGGTGGCTGAGAAAAAAATCGACTCGCGTTTGGATCTGCGCAAAGAGGCTTTGTACGACATGACCATCTTTTATGAAGATGTTTATCCGTCAAAAGACGCCAACGCTTACTTCAGCCTGCAGGCCGGAGAAGCCGAAGTGGGTCCCATTCTGTTAAGAATGGCGTCCTTATATGAGCGCCATTCGCGCTTTGCCGACCAGCGCACCGTTTTAGATCAGTTTATCAAGGACTTGCCGATGTCGCCGCTCCTTCCGCAAGTGCACACCGATTTGGTGTACGCGCATGATCACCTCCGCCAAAAAGACCTTTCAGTTTTGCGCATGGAGAGCTTTGCTGAACTCTGCAAGGCCGATGGCGAGTGGATGAAGAAGAACAAAGGCACCGAGTGTTTAACCATCTTGAATGAAGTGGCCTTAAAACAAGCGAAAAAATGGTTTAGCGCTTGGAAAAAGCTGAACAACGACAAGACTTACGCCGAATCCTCGGAAAAAGCCTTTGGCATTTACTTGCGCACGCCAATCGACACCGAAGAGTACGCGGCCTCGCGTTTTTCCTATGCTGAATTGCTGTTTGCTCTCGGAAAATTCCGTCAGTCCTCTCAAGAATACGCGCTGGTCAGCCAGAGCACCAAAGCCGGCAAGATCAGCCACGATGCCGCTTATGCCGCGGTCTTAAGTTTGGAAAAAGCCGTGGGCGAGAAGTGGTCCAACGACGATGAAAAGACCTTTCATCAACTGGCTCAGTCTTACGTCGCCAAAAATCCCAAAGGCCAATTCCGCATCGACGTTGAATATAAGATGGCCCTATTGGCTTACGACAAAGAGCGGTTTGACGAAGCCGCTCCGATCTTCTTGCGCTTAGGCAAAGAATTCGCCGGCCAGGAAAAAGGCAATAAATCGCAGGACTTGTATCTTGATATCTTGAATATCAAAAAAGATTTCCGCGGCATTCGCAACTACGCTCAGGATTTAATGAAGAGCAAGCCCACTTTGGACCGCGAGCAAAAGCTGCGCAAACTCTATGAGCAAGCTTACTTCCTCGAAGTTCAGGGCATGGAGGAGAAATCGAAGTTTAAAGAAGCCTTAGTTGAATACCAGGCTTTCGCGAAGCACAATCCCAAGTCGGATCTGCTGGAAAAAGCCGTGTGGAACGCCATGCAGTTGCAATTTAAGCTGGATGATACGTTTAACGGTTCAAAAACCGCGGTGGATTTTGCCACCCGCTTTCCCGTATCAAAGCAAGCTGTGAATGCTTTGCTTAGAGCCGCCCAATCCTTTGAATCCATGGGCCAATTGCAGGAAGCCGCGCAAGTATTAGAGAAGCTGGCTGCGAAGGATGAGAAATCCGCCCGCCGCTGGCGCGAACTGGCGGCTGATTTTTATGCAATGGATGGCGGGCATTTGCAGGCGCGCCGTTTGTATAACGATCTTAAAGGTCTCGGCGACAGCGCCACCCGCACTCGCATCATGGTTAAACTGGAAGGTTTCGAAAAAGCCTACGGCACCACCGGCCAACAGGCCGCGATTCTGCAGCAAATGATCGATATGAATATTCAACCGCAAGCCAATTTGGCCAAAGTAAAGGCCATTGAGAATTTTCTCGCGCGCGGTGACAATGAAAAGGCCTTTAACGAAGCCCGCCACCAAATGGGCGGCAGCATGAACGCCAATCAACGTGCCCGCTTGCGCCTGGTGCAGGCCAAAGTGTTGGAGCAGGAGTTCTTAAAACAGAGCGTGAAGTCGCGCGCTGAAAAAGTCGCCACTGTTCTCGCGATTAAAACTGAAAAGTTACAGAAAGTTCAAGAAGCGCTTCAGTCCACCATTAAGTTCGGTGACCCCACGGTGTCCGTGGAGGCGTTTGAGCGTCTATATAATTGCTATGCTCATTTTGTTAAGGCTCTTAAAGAGATGCCCACGCCGACCGGCCTCAGCAAAGAAGACAACGAGGCGTTTCGCGCTGAAATTAGCAATTTGATTGTGCCGTTGGAAGAAAAAAGCGTCGACACCTTAGCGCAAGCGGTTCAGTTCGCGCGTAAGCAGTCGACCATCGATGGCAATGCGGCCCGTTTGGAAGCTGAATTGGACCGTGTCAACCAAACCGTTGGCACGTCCTTTACCGTTCCTTTAACTGAGCCGCAAATGATGGTGCCGGTGTTGGCGGGAGTTGGGCCGTGAAAAAAATAATTTTGGCTCTCTCGGTATTCTCATTGGTGATCGGTTGTGCATCTCCGCCTGTTAAAAAGGGCAAAGAGACGACTCCGACCGCCGCGAAAGAAGAAGTAAAAGCCACATACAATGAAAAAGTCACTGTGATGGAAATTGATGCGCTAAGCAAAACTCCCTGCCCGCGCGAAGGCGCTTGGACCGGAGTGGAATGGCGCAAAGTGATTCCCATGGCCAATGCCTGCGTGAGATCCAAAGATTGGCGCCGGGTGGAGTCCATCGGCGGTTACCTGGGCGTGCACGCTCATCTCACTCCGTGGGGTCCTTACTATATGAGTCTGGCTGCCGGTGCCCGCAAAGATTATCCGCGCGCCATCTGGATGTTGGAATTGGCTCTGAAAAAAGCGCCCACTGAAGGTTTATTCCATTATCAAATGGGCCGCATGCATTGGGAAATGGACGACGACGTCGCGGCCTTAAAAGAAATGAAAATGGCTTCGGATATGAATCCCGGTCTGACCGATGCTCATTGGGTAATGGGCCAAATCGCCCTCCAACGCGGCGACACCGCTGAAGCTGAGAGACTGTTAGATAAAACACTCGACAACGATTCCAAACATTTGCCGGCCTTAATGGCGATGGCGTCAATCAAGAGCAAAGCCAAAGATTGGTCAGCCGCGGAAAACTATCTCTCGCGCGCTCTGCGCTCGAGCCCGAAGAACGCGAAAGTCCGCTTAGCGATGAATCAAGTTCAGGAAAAAATTAAGGCCGAGCGGCCGCAGGCCCAGACGCCTAAGTCTAAAAAAGTTTCGGCGCGCAAACCGTCCGGCAATAAGAAGGTGGACTAATGAGACATCTTATCTTTCTTTTAATTGTATTGTCGTTCACGCCTGCTGAAGGCGGCACCAAAGCCACTAAAGGCACTGAAAAAGTAGCCAGGGCTGAAAAGTCCACCACGGGTGAGACTAAGGGAAAAAAGAATGTCACTTACCGCAAAACGCAGGAAGTGAACTTCGACGGCTCCGACATCGACGGGCAAGTGCGCAGCCCCGACGGTGCCTATTTATTGCAAAAGCGCGGAGTGCATTTTATGCCGCTGTATAAAGTGAATAATCAGTTTGAGAAAAACATTTTAGAATCCGTCGAGTATTTGAGGTAACGTATGAAAAGACTTGCACTACAGGTCGAGCACAAAATTAAGAGCAGAGTCGTCGGAGTTCATACTCTGAACGAACAGACTGACATCTGCACCATCGGCTCCGCGCGCACGGCTAAAATCCGCGTTCTCGGTGACGATGTGGCCGGACTCCATGCCGCTTTCGACTTCGACGGCGAAGGCTGGACTTTGTGTGATCTCGGCAGCAAATCCGGAACTTGGGTGAATAAGAAGGGCATTCTTTCCCACGCTATTACAGACACCACGGTTATTCACATCGGCACCCATCAGTTGACGGTGACGCCTTTTGAATTTGAACGCGATATGTTCGCTAAGAACGGCAAAGAGGGAAAAGGCAAGTTCACTTACCATCAAGTGGTGGTGATGAAGAACGGTTTGATGCAGGAAACTAAACTCTTGGAAAAAACTGAAAGCTACACGCCCTCGGTATTTGGCGTGGGCACATTGCCGGCTCCTAAAGATTTTGAATGGACGGAAACTAAGGCCGGCCTGTGGACTATTAAGCAGCGCCTGACTAAATCGGATTTGGTTCCCGACGCCACACTGAAGGAAGCTTTTCTCGAGGACTTCAAACGTCCGGCGCCGTTAATGGCAGCCGTCTTTATATTTATGATGATGGTCACGTTGTCGGTTCTGGCGCCTCTGTCGCCGGACGATGAAATGAAAACCATCACGCCGCAAAATCAGAATCAGTTCACCCGCATGATCTTTGACGGTCAAAAAGTCCGCGCGCAAAAAGCCACGGCTGAAAAAATGCGTCAGAGCATGAAGGGCCAATCCAAAACCGGCGTGGCGAAAAACACTCCCGGTGGCGATGACGGCGCGAAAGCAGCGGGCGGCAGCAAAGAGAAGCCCGGCGCAAAAGTGGTACTCAATCTTAAAAACGCGGGCCTTGGCGCTTTAATCGGCAAAGTGGCCGCGCGCGCGGGCAAAAACGCACAGTTGGTTCAGGCCGCGGGTCTGAATCCCGACAATACTCGCACCGGCCGGGCGCTGTCGCTCGGTGGCGGCTCCTCCCTCGATAAACTGGGTGGTGGCGGCGGTGGACACGGCAACGACACGCAAAAAGTCGGCGGCCTGGGCACCATGGGCAAAGGTGGCGGATCGAGCGGCTACAAAGGTTCGGGCGCTCTCAGCTTGGGCAACACCGGCAACGCCGAAGTGGGCGCGGTCGATGAAGAATCAGAAGTGGACGGCGGGCTCGATAAAGAGATCATCGCGCGTATCATTCGCTCACAGCTCGGCCAAATTCGTTATTGCTACGAACGCCAGCTCAGCGCGAATCCGGATTTGTATGGAAAGATAATGGTTAAATTTACGATTGGATCGGCCGGTTCAGTGGTCGCCCAAGCGATTGGTAACACGTCATTAAACAACGCCATGGTTGAGGGATGTATTCTGAGGCGTATTGCGGGCTGGCAGTTCCCGACCCCTAAGGGTGGAACTAAGGTCCTGGTGACTTATCCGTTCTTGTTTAAAAGCAACAAGTGATGGGTAGCCCGCATACTAAAGCTTAGATCCTTAAGGAGGATCTATGAGCCGAGAGAAAACATCCAAGAATCGCACTGCGATTGGCTTTGCCATTGCGCTGCTCATGTCTATGCAGGCCCAGGCTCAGTCGAAAAAGCCGGTGCCGCCGCCTCCACCCGCCGCGCAATCGGGTCCAACCCAAATCACGACCGTGAAGCCGGTGACCGGCAATGACAAGGTCGACATTACCGATTTGGAAAACAAATACTGGGCGCCAAAGGATACGGATTTTTCCGTGGTTCAGAACCGCACGTTCTCCAAAGATCATAAGTGGAGTATCGCTCCGTCATGGGGCCGCCCCATCAACGACGCTCACAGCGAAGGCAACATCTATGGCGTGACCGCGAATTATTTCTGGTCGGAACGCATGGGCGCGCAATTCACTTATCTCAAAGCGGATCTCGAAAACAACGACGCGACTAATGATTTGGCGGTTTACGGTTCAGGTGTTCAACCCGATCATGGCAAATTCACATCTTACATTGGCATCGGATACAACATTGTTCCGTTCTACGCGAAGATGAGTTTTTGGGGCAAAAAAATTATTTATTTTGATTTGGCCTTCACTCCCACCATCGGCCTGACCGGTTATGATCAGGTGATGGAAGGTGGGAACAATGGCAAGTCCGCGCTGACTTACGGATTGGACATTTCGCAGTTTTACTTTTTCTCACGCTGGCTGGCTTTACGGGTGGATTTAAAAAACCAGTGGCATGTGGAAGAAATCGTGAAGTATCGCGGTACCACCGCTCCCAATATTAAGGGCGCGAAGGTCACCGACAAGAACATTCACGACACGATGTTTTTAGTGGGAGCCATGTTTTACTTCTAGTTCCAGAAAAGGGGCTTTTTTATGTGGGCGCAAAAACTGATGATCGCTGTGATAGTAGCGGGAACCGTGCAAACGGCTCACGGCGCTATGACGGAGACCGGAAATGTGCAGACTCGAGTCAAGGACACTCTAACTCAGGTGACAACCACAGTGAAGGTCACCATCCAGAAGTGGATCGACTACTGGAACGGCACGCAGCCAACCCAAACTCAAGCGCAACAAAAGCAAGCCGCACCAGCAGCGCCCACCATGAATGCCGCGGATCCTAAATCAAATTCCTTAGACCCAGCTGAAAAACCAGCAAACACGCAACCGGCATCTCCCACCGCCAATCAGGCGGCCGAACCGATGATGCCACTTCCGAAAACCGGACAGGCGCCCGCCACTTCTTTGCAGCCAACCGCGTCACCCGAGACCCCCGAGCAAGCAACTTTGCGGGCGCAGCCTTTATATAATGAGAAAAAACCCAACAGCACTTTGGAAGACATCAAGGCCGTGAACGATACCGTTCACCAAACTCCCGTATTGACCGTATCCAAGCCCGGCGTGCAGGGCACCTCCGTGCTGCCGAAGGCAAAATCGGGCGTTCCGCTGGCTGATTTTAAACGCATGCGCGATTCTAAAAGAATTCCACGCTTGGACATCGGCACCGAGAACCAAATTTCCTCTAAGGACTTCTCCTACGGAAATTTACAGTGGAATGAAAACACCGGCGCTGAAATGGGCCGACTGCCCCTAGTGCCGTCTATATATAGTCACGATCTAAGTGTCGCCCTGCGGGTTAAAGCCACTCCTGTGCTTGGCCCCAAAGGCATGCAAGCCAATTTGCGTCCGGTCGGCCGAATCATCACTCAGGCCACCATCGACGGAATCACCTATAAACTTCATGTGGGCGAAGATTCAAAACCCCTCGCTTACAAGCCGTTCAGCGAAGAAGAACTCAAAATGGCAGCCGCTTTGATTTTGTTCTCGCGCGGAACCCATTGCCATATGGTCATGGGAATTTTCCACCAGATCGCGGCTGCTCCAAAGACCAAAGTGGAAGCCACCTATCACTTAGGCGCGTGCGCCGATCAATTGCAAATGCGTCAGGCGGCGTTCGACAATTTGGCCTATGTCGTGGCCTCACTCGATAAAGACTATGCCGTACCGGCGCTGGAACTTTTGGCTAAAGACCTTCCCATGATTTACGAGAAGGATTTTTACAAATTGGCCAAGAGCATTCCCACCTTTAAAAGCATGATCACCGACAAAAACCGCGATTTTATCACCTACCGCATGGCCAAAGGCGCCTATCGCACCAATGACTTTAAGACGGCAGTACTCTACGCCGATCAAGTCTCGGAAAAATCAGATCTTTACGCCGATGCCCGCGTGCTGTCGGCTATGACCAGCTTTGCTCTAGGTGAAAAACCTCGCGCGCTAAAAAAACTGGAAGAAGTGTGGAAGCTGCTCGAGGCGCGCAAGGAGCCCAATTCCAACATCCGCGCCCTGACCGCGGTCAATATTGCGCGAATGTACTTCTCACAGCAGAAATTTGACAAAGCCCTCGACGCCTACATGCAGGTTCCCAAAGACCATCCATTCTGGGTGCAGGCTTTGATCGAACAGGGTTGGACGCAATTGGCGCTGGAGGATTTCTCAGGTGCAATCGGCAATATGTATTCGCTGCATTCACCGTACTTCAAAGCAGTTTACCAGCCGGAATCTTTTGTGGTGCGCTCGATTGGCTACTTAAATATTTGCCAATACGGGGACGCTTACAAAACGCTAACCTGGATGGAGAAAGACTATCGGGACTGGCACAATCGTATGGATCGTTATCTCGAAACCCGCCGCGAAGATCCTTTGGCGGTTTACAAGACGGTTAGAGGCTACATTCAGGGAAAAAGCGCTGACAATGTTGAGGGCGTTCCCTACCAAGTGTGGCGCGAAATGGCCCGGCGCAAAGATTTCTTGAATATGCAAACGGCGCTCAATGAAAAACAGGATGAAGCCCGCCGCTATGAGGGCGTCAATGAGAAGATCAAAAAAGAAAAGGCCGGCATTCGCACCCGCTCCGAGCAAGCTAAACGCCGGTTTGATGAACTGCGCACTAAGATCAGTCATCTTAAGGCCGATAAAACTCTGGTGCGAGATTTGCCGCAATGGAACGCCAGCATGAAATTGGAGCGGGACCTGATTATGGGTCTGCGCTACCAGCTGGCGATTTTAGAGCAGGGCCGGCAAGGTTATTTAAATTTCCAAAACAAGTGTCAGAACAAGTTGGATATCGAGACCGCATCACTCGGCAAACAAGCCGGCGAAGGTTTGTTAGCGCGCGCTAAAGAAATGCGCGAAGAGATGAACCGCGTGCTCGAGAACAACGAGTTCCTGCGCTATGAAGTTTTCTCAGGCAGCGGCGAAAACATCCGCTATCAAGTGGCCGGCGGTGAAGTGGCCGGCGCAAACCGCATTCCTGCTCATATTAAACCGACCAAAATGATGAATTGGGCTTTTGACGGCGAATTTTGGGAAGACGAGATCGGCAGTTACCGCTCTTCGCTTCAGAACAACTGCCCAAAGCAGGGCGAGCAAGCTTTAAACCACTGAATTGAATTTGAAAGGGAGATTGACCCATGAAAACGTTGACTAAAACACTGACTCTGATTTCGCTGACGATGACAGTGAACACGGC
>JANMVK010000846.1:0-3548 GCA_031392725.1 Pseudobdellovibrionaceae bacterium | reverse complement strand
CGTGTCAATCCGTCCGGCCGGACATGGCTGCTGCGCCAATTTGATGTGATCTCGGTCGTGGAATTGCACTCCTCTATTAAATGCCTCGCAGACCTCTCATTCGAACGACCGAGTTCCCGTACCATCTTAGAGCCCGCTCTAACAATCGCGAGGCGTGGCCAATCCCAATGGAAAGTGTTTGGGATATTTTTCAAGAGATTCACGAACGAACTGTTAAAAAATTTGAATTCGAATCCCACGCCTTCACATTAATGATTAATCACTATCACTGGCTAAATTCCACCCCGATTGGAAACCTGGACGAAGGGATGCGCTACTTCCAAACAGAAACTAGCAAGCGAATCTCTAAGGCCGCAGGTAGAATCAACAAAGTATACGGGGGACGATATGGTTGGTCAGTGATTCCATCACCTGACTCATTTTTTCGGACCTATCGATATGTCTATATGAATCCAGTTCGTGCCGGGGCATGCGCGAACCCACTCGTATATTCGTGGAGTACACTTGCCAAGAGTAACTGGAGTATCGTAAATCCGCTTGGCTATGGCGACGACATCCCTGCCAGCAAACATGAGCAAGCTCAATGGATGCTGGCGCTGCGAAGCTCCGACGATGAAATTCGCATCCGCGCGGCGCTAAGAAGGAGAGTTTTCGAACTCCCCAGAAAGACAGATGGCTTCAAATGACACGCTGATACGCAGAAAGGTGACGGACACCTTTTCCTACTCGCCGAACAGTGGAGCGTCTTCGGATTCGTTTGTCCACATTGTGCGGGGGACTAAGTTCCATTGCTGGAGCATGCGCATGTCTAGGGCTGCGCTGCGCTTGTTGTTTCCGTAGATGTACATGAAGGTGCCGTTTTGGGCGCGGGCTACGACGCTCTTGATGTAGTCATAGGGAATGGCCGGGCAGCCCCAGCTTCGGCCTTGCTTTGCCGAACCATTTTTTACGTAGTTCGAAGGATGCACCACGATGGCGCGGTCGCGGGCGTTGTTATTGGTACTTTCGAGACCATCAGTGCGTAAGGCGTCGCTGGCATATTTATCACTTTTATATTTTTCCTGAATCAAATAGGAGCCGAGAGAGCTCATGTGAGAATCCGGCACATTGGAATAATACTGGGCCATGCCGTCGTTGTCGGGATCGGAGCCCGAACCATGTGCCACCGTCCACTGCTCCACTTTGCCACTCGCGCGGTTTACAAAGAAGAATCGTTTGGCTCTAGAGTGCTGGGTAAAATCAATCATCACGATATTGGCCTTGTTGCGAACCTGCGAGGAAAACTGATCATATTTCTCAAACGCCTTTTTTGCCACTTTGCTGGGCACGCCTTGCGCGATCACCGCACCGTAAAGCGTGATGGGCCCAGCCGCGAGGCCGTCGCCTAACTTAGTAAACAAATCCTGAATCGAGTCGTCGGCCTCGGTCACCGGCTGCAGCGCTATGGGATTTTCGCCCCCGGCGCAGGCGGCTAAACTGAGAACGCCAAACAACAACACAACTGTCGTGACATAACTTGTTGGTTTCATCCCCTAAGTTTAACTGATCCGATATATATGGAGAGCCGCGTCGGCCCCCGAACCACCGCAGAATTGGACGATCGTCCCGTTGCCATTGACTAAGGTCTCGTCCAGAAAACCAAGATGACCTGCACGTTCGGTATGCGCTAAACTAGGTGTTCGGTCATGTCAGGTAACGTACTTCGCCACGCCATTTTTGTTTTACTCTTCACGCTCGCCGGATGCGCGACGTTTTCCAAGCCACAACCGCTGGTGCTAATGACGGATTTCGGAATGAAAGACGGAGCCGTCAGCGCGATGAAGGGTGTCGCGACCTCCGTCGACGGCCGCTTGATCATCAGCGATCTCACCCACGACATCACTCCTTATAATATTTGGGAAGCCGCCTACCGCCTTCAGCAAACCTATAAATTCTGGCCCGAAGGCACCGTGTTTGTGACGGTCATCGATCCCGGCGTGGGTTCCATCCGCAAATCGCTCGTCGCACGCTCCAACAGCGGCCACTATTTTATCGGGCCCGACAACGGCTTGTTCACCCTCATAGGAGATGAATCGGGCTTCAGCGAGATTCACATCATCAAGGAAAGTGAATACCGGCGCAAAGGTTCGGAAGATTCCTACACCTTTCACGGACGCGATCTCTACGCCTACGTCGGCGCCATGCTCGCCGCCGGCCAAATAAAATTCTCCGGCCTGGGCCAGACTATTCAAACGGTGAACATGGTGCGCCTGAATTATCAAAAGGCCGAAGTGAACGGCCAAATGATCAAAGGCACGGTGCCGGTGCTCGATGTGAACTTCGGCAATGTGTGGACCAACATTCCGCGCTCGCTGATCCTCGGCGCCTTTCCCAAAGCGCGAAAATACAAAGTGCAAATTCAAAACAAAGGAAAATTAATTTATGAATCGGTGCTGCCGTTGATGGACACCTTCAGCGGCGTCACGAAGGGCGCGCCACTTTTATATTTCAACAGCATGCTCAATTTATCGGTGGCTTTGAATATGGCCAACTTCGCCCAACGCTATGGCGTCAGCTACGGTCCCGAATGGACCGTAAGTGTTTCGCCGATAAAGTAAAAATATTTAGGGAGAATAACGGATAATGCAGACGCCTGGCGCCCCTTGGCCTGGAGTTCCCGTGTTGGCGCGGCCCGTTCCGGATCCACCTCCGCCATACCTGCCGCCCGCTCCGCCATTGGCCCCGTCTCGAGGACCGCCGCCGCCGCCTCCACCGCCACCGATTCGTTCTAAGATATCGACACCGTTTCCACCTGCGCCGCCGCTGTTGCCGGCACCTCGAGTTCCCCCGCCGCCGCCGCCTCCGCTGAAGCCCGCACCAGAAATGGCACCACCGCCAACCCCTCCGGCGTTGTTGCCGCCGGTGGCTCCTGTATCAGTCGCCGTGGTATTTCCCACGGAACCGAGAGCATTCGCTCCGCCGCCGCCACCGCCGCCACTTCCGGTTCCACCGTTGGCGCCGATGCCCAGCGGGCCTGCCGCTCCGCCGCCGCCGCCGGCACCATCGGCACTGCCTTGAGATCCTCCGGCGCCGCCGGAAAATTTAGTTCCGCCGGTACCGGACGCTCCCACGCCACCGCCGCCACCGACTCCTATGGAAGGCGCGGCCGCTCCCCCCAGAGCCTCCACTATTTTGGTTCCGCCATTTTCTACCTTGGAAAGTCCACCCGCGCCCGCACCACCAGTTCCCACGGTAATGGTGAGAGTGTCGCCAGCATTTGAGTTGGGATCATTTAGAGTTCTGGCGTACGCACCGCCGCCGCCGCCGCTCCCGCCATCCGAGCCATTGCCGTCAAATCCGCCGCCACCGCCGCCGATGCACTCCATCGAATTGTTGGCGTCGTTCCAATCGCCGGGAACGATCCAGGTTCCACTCGAGCCGAACACCAACACCCGTTGGTTCTGGTGAAACCCGAATGGCACCATTTGCGCCCAGGCCAAAGTGCCAAGCGAAAAAATAAAAATAAAAATCGATTTAACCGCGAACATTAAGCTCCCTAGAAATTCACC
>JANMVK010000831.1:0-4359 GCA_031392725.1 Pseudobdellovibrionaceae bacterium | reverse complement strand
CGGGCGTGCGTTCTTCCAGCGCGGCGAACACATTGGGTAAAACTTTATCCATGCCGGCAGTCGACGCTTGCACCACGGCGATCCAGCCTTGATCCACGGTGCGGTAAAGATCGACCACCAACCCCGGAACGCCATCAGCTTCGGCGAACAGCCAGCGGTGGGAAAATTGATTCCAGCCGGCAGCAACCCGGTGCTCGGCCGCCGCCTGCAAACGCCGCACAAAAAAATCCACGCTCAAAACGTCTTTTTCTTTGGCGCGCGAGCTTAATTTCCGGAAACAAATTTGCGATGACGGATGGGCGTAGCCGTAGGCGAGAAAATTGTCACTGGAGTCGTGCAACTCCACCACCTCGCCGGGACTCACCTCTTTGGCCGAATGGTTGAGCTCGCCGGTAAAAACCCAGGGATGCCCCGCGCGGATGCGGCGGTCACCGCCTTTTTTCAAACGCCAGATCTTCATTCAACCTCAGGCGGCGGAACAAAAAATTCGGTAGGCCGCTGGCGAAATTTGCGGCCGAGCAAACGCAATAGCTCGGGTGTCTGTGAAAATTTAATCCGCCGCGATTTCACCGCCACAAATAAGCTCAGCGAAAAACTCACGGTCAGGTTGATCAAACCGCACATAAAGGTGGTGCCCGCGATGATGCCGACCATGCTCAGCGGATATTGAAACTTCACGCTGGCCATGGCCGCGCCGAAGCTAGCCGTGGAGAATGTGATATGCCGGGTGTCCAACGGCAATCCGGTGATGGCGCCAACGGCGCCCATCATGCCTAAATAATAACCGAGCGTGATATTGCCGACCCAAAATCCCAAATTGTGATCGATACTCTTGACCGCACCATCGAGATTTTGCGGACCGACAAAGCGCTTGAGCACATCAGACTGGCGCAAACGGTAGCCCACATTGTTAAACACAAACCAGTTATCAGCGAAGCCGGCAAACAACCCCGAGGCGAACAGCCCTAATCCCGCCACGCCCGCGTACCAGAACGACAGCGTTTTGTACGGATGCAGGGACTCCAGCACTTGATGGGCTTTATCAGTGTCCATCAAGTCGTGATGGGAAATATAAAACGGAAGGCAAAAGAACACCGCCGCGGGAAAGGCGACCATATAGTTGCCGAGCAGGGCCGCGAACTGGCTGCGCGACGTGCGGATCAGCACCTCGGCCAGATTTTCCATAGCCTGTTTGGAGTTGGTCGCCTCATCGAGGGCTTGCGCCAGCGTGCTCGCGGTCATGGCCGGCTGTTTGGTCGCCAGTGTGCCGCCGATATACAAAATAAATAAAAATCCCGCCGCGTAAAGAGTGCCGAAGGCAAATGCCTCCGGCAGCAGCGGCAGCCCCACTTTTCCAATCAACACTTTTAATACAGCGAGCATGGCGACCACCACTCCGCCGAGCGCGGCCGAGCGGAACATATCGACCCACTCGTCGCGCGTGCGCGTGATGTAATGCTCGCCCGCTTTTCCCGTGTGTTCGGTCACTTGATAGGCGAGCATCTCGACGTTATGCCCAATAAAGCGCGTGAGATTGAAGCGCTGGATCTCGGCCAACGTGATTTCCATAAATAAATCGAGCGCGGGTTTCGGCGACCACTCGCCAAACACCGAGTCCATAAGATCGAGCAGCAGCTCCAAACGATGAATGATCTGCTGAATTTTCATCAGCCGGTACGTAAGCCCAAGTGAAGCGCCATCAATATGCCGCCGCGACCGGATCCAATTCACCGCCATGGAGCAACGTTTAAGCGCCTCACGAATCGGGGTGATGGACTCTTCCGCACTGCCCTTGCCGTCGATCAGACTGTGCACATGGCGGGTGACTTCCATAAATGAATACTGAAATTCGCGGCGGCCCTTCAGGCGGTGGGTGACCAACGGATCATAACCAAGGCCCGCCAAACGCAGGCTTAGAATTTCCAGACTCAGCAGCAGTTGCGGAGCCATGGACTCGACCAATTGCTCGCGCGGAGGCAAAATCAGTCCCAAAAATTCGCCGAATTGCTCGCGGTCGATGCGTTCGAGCCAGCTGGCATCGGCGCTCTTGGAATCAAAGATCCGCGCGATCAAGGCCAAAATGTCATTATGGTCGTGGGCTTTGGGCAAAAATTTGTATTCGATGCGCTTGTAGACTTCGCTGAACACACCCGACTCCAGAGTCAAGCCGGTTTCGGTCAGGGCCTGAATGAAGTCACGGGACGTCAATAGTTCTTTAAAATTCTGTGCGAGGTCGGCCTGAGCCTGAGGAATGGTCTTCAAATCCTCAATAAGCTGAGCCAAGTTCACATTGGCGTTCGAAGTGGCGCCGATGAGACCCGGTCTTATCTGTCTGACGAAGCGCTTTAGTTCCCGCTCTAGCTGCACCTGTTGCTCTTGGGTAGAAATCTTTTTATCATAGTGCTTGAATGGATACTGAGAAGCAACATGATTCGTCCCGCCTATGGGCGCTGACTATAGCCGCATTGGGTGTGGTGTTCGGAGATATCGGAACATCTCCGCTGTACGCCATGCGCGAGTGTTTCTCGCCCCATTACAATATTCCCGTCACCACCGATAACGTTTTAGGAATTTTATCGCTGATCATCTATTCGCTGATCTTTGTCGTTTCAATTAAATATATTTTGTTCGTATTGCGCGCCGACAACAAAGGCGAGGGTGGAATTTTAGCTTTGCTTGCGCTGGCCGTTCCACCGAGCAAGACTTCCGGCGGCAGCAAGCGCTGGCTAATTTACGTCGGCATGTTCGGCGCGGCCCTATTGTGCGGGGACGGAATCATCACGCCCGCTATTTCAGTTTTGTCGGCGGTCGAGGGTCTTAAGGTCGCCACTCCGATGTTCGACCAGTATATCGTGCTGATCACCATTGTGATTCTCACCGGGCTGTTTTACATGCAAAGCATCGGCACGGCTAGAATCGGATTTGTGTTCGGCCCCATCATAATTGTGTATTTTATCACTTTGGCATTGCTCGGCCTGCCTCACATTTTCCATTCGCCTTACGTGTTTCACGCGTTCAATCCTTTTCACGCCTGGGAGTTGTTCCAGCACCACGGCATGAAGGTGTTTTGGGCGCTGGGTTCAGTGTTCCTGGTGGTCACAGGTTGCGAGGCCCTCTACGCCGACATGGGCCACTTCGGCCGGAAGCCGCTCCAGCTGGGTTGGACCTATGTGGTGTTTCCAGCGCTGGTAATTAATTATTTGGGTCAAGGCGCTCTGATCCTGTCCGATCCCAAAGCCATTGCAAATCCGTTTTTTATGATGGCGCCCGATTGGTCGCTTTATCCGCTGGTGATTTTGGTGACCATGGCCACAGTCATCGCCTCGCAAGCCTTGATCTCGGGCGTGTTCTCCTTGACTCGCCAAGCGATTCTGATGGGATTTTGTCCTCGTCTGCGGATCATTCACACCTCCAGCAATGAGATGGGCCAGATTTTTATCCCCTCGATGAATTGGGCTTTGATGATTGCCACCATTTGGCTGGTGCTCGAGTTCCGCACTTCAGCCAATTTGGTCGGAGCTTACGGAATCGCTGTGGCCTTGACTATGATAATTACCACCGGAATGGCCTTGGTCGTGGCCTACCGCAAATGGCATTGGAAACCGCTGACGCTAGTTGCGATCGGGATTCCCATGATGGTGGTGGACGGTGTTTTCGTCGGAGCTAATATCGACAAAATTCCCCAAGGCGGCTGGTTTCCATTGGTCGCGGCCGGCGTGGTTTTTACGTTGATGACCACCTGGAAACGCGGGCGCCGGATTCTCTCAATCCGCTTGCGCGCGCAGTGCGAGCGTTTCGATGACTTTGTCGAGCATGACGTCAATCGCGACGTTCACCGGGTCCCGGGCACCGCTATTTTCCTAACCACCGACGCCGATATGATTCCACCGGCGCTCGCGCGCAATCTCAAGCACAACAAAGTGATTCACGAGCGGGTGATCATGCTGAGTCTTACCACGCGCGATGTTCCGCGTATCGCCCGCGCCGACCGCGTGCGCCTGGAAACTTACCGCGATAATTTATTCCGCATCACCTGCTTCTTTGGTTTTATGGAAGCGCCGACCATCAATGAGGTTTTGGAATCGATTAAACTTAAGGGCTTAGATGTGCATTTGCCGGAGATAACGTTCTTCCTCGGCCGCGAAACTTTAATCGCGGCCAAACGCAATGGCGGCATGGCATTATGGCGTGAGCATTTGTTTTCGTTTATGTCGCGCAACGCTTACCGCGCCACCCAGTTCTTCCAAATTCCATACGATCAAGTGATCGAAATCGGCTCGCAGATCGAGATGTAATCAGGGTATCCGGTTCCTAAAAATATGTTTAAGATTGCTGGGCGCGCTCCCAACACTTGGCCCG
>JANMVK010000812.1:0-1978 GCA_031392725.1 Pseudobdellovibrionaceae bacterium | reverse complement strand
CCTCAAAGTCACCGGGGAGCAACGGCCGCAATTTTATAAGTTCGCGGGTTAGGGTGGGCTGGAGATTCATAGGCCAACTTGTCCCATTAAATTTTGCCCTTGTCATGGGCAAGTTCGCGGCATAGCCTTTTAGACATATGAACATTCGCATCGAGTTCCCGTTCACCGCCACGTTCGAAATGCCCGATCCCGGCAGCAATTCGCGGGAACTGCGCACCGATTTTTTGCAAACCTATTTGCTGAATAGCGGTATGGATTTAGGCAACGACGTCTCCGAGTTCCGGGTCGACAGCTTTCACGGCGAAGACAACGGCGAATTTTGGACCGTCCGCAGCGGCAAATACTAGTAGTAGTTGATCACTGGCTAGAATACAGCCACAAACACGCGAGTCCCCGCTGAAGCCCGCCGCCATTGGAAAATTCCGTCTCATAGTGAGACGAGTTGCAATTTCCATAACGCCGATTGCGCCGTACAGAATACACTCTTTATATGGGCGCGCCGGCACACAACAACTCAAAACCTTCGGTCTACGATTACGAGGACTACCGGAAATATCTGGGCGACATGTACAGCTTCCACAAAGCCAACACCACGGGATTTTCCTTCCGCAGCTTTTCGCTGGAAGCGGGTTTTAAATCACCCAATTTTTTAAAACTGCTGATCGATGGCCAACGGCACATGACTTTAAATAGCGTGCGCAAGGTGATCAAAGCCCTGCGCCTGTCGTCCGATGAAGGCAGTTTTTTTAAAAACCTCGTGATGATGAACCAGGCCGCGGGCAGCCGGGAACGCGCCGGCCATCTCGAACTGCTCTACCGTTCGAAAATTTTTCGTGAGCTGCATCCGTTAAAACCCGCGCAGTTTGACTATTACAATCAGTGGTACCACATTCCCATCCGTGAAATGGTCGGCAGCGCGCAGTTTCGTGAAGATCCCAAGTGGATCTCGCGCCAATTGCGGGGCGGCGTGACTCCCGCGCAAGTGACCGAGGCCCTCGACACTATGATCCGGCTCGGCCTACTCACGCGCGGCCCCGATAATGTGCTGGTTCAGGCGCAGTCTAATGTCACCACTGGCCATGAAGTGGCGTCCAGTGCAGTGGCCGAATTTCATCGCCAAATGATGAGGCTCGGCGGCGAATCAATTGACACCGTTCACCGCAATAAGCGCGAAATCTCCTCGAGCACCTTGCTGATTTCCGAGGACGCTCTCGGGCGGCTTAAAGAATTGATCCAGGAATTCCGCCGTACCTTACTCGCCGAAGCCGCCAATCCTGATCCTGCCAAGGCCACGGTGGTTTATCAGTTGTCGTTGCTATTGTTTCCGCTCACCGAACCCATGACCAGCGAACCGGAGGACAAATGCAAAAAGGCATCTTAATCTCCCTGATCGTTGCGTCTCTGTTGGTGACCGCGTTTCAGAACTGCGCCAAGGGCACCGACACCGGCAATCCCATGCAATCCAGCAGCTCCCTTGGTTCCCAGGCTCAAGAGGATCTCGCCTCAACAGTGTGTGCGACCTTGGAGAATTGCTACTCCTCAATGAACAGCGCCTCGTGCTATCAAAGCGTAAATGAACTTCCCGGCCTTGGCGAAAAATTCGGCTCCCCTTCCGCCAGCGCGTCCTTAAAAGATTTGTCCACAACGCCCTACAATACAACAGCCATGAGCGCCTGCCAGACGCAGATCTCCGCTCTCACCTGCTCTGATCCCGGGGTCCAGGCCGCTTACAATCCCACCACGGCATACCCCTATGGGGGAGCGCTGAATATGATTCCACAATCCGGCGCCTGTCCGCAAATTTACTAGATTGACTGCCTGACCTGATCGGCTACCCTTTTGAGTATGGTCGCGCGCAACCGCATTTGACCATGGGGCTGCCGGCGGACCTGCAGTTCTGGGTCTTCCTGGCGTTCTTCCTGGGCTTCGCCATCAAGGTGCCGATGTTCCCGTTCCACACCTGGCTGCCCGACGCCCA
>JANMVK010000811.1:0-3179 GCA_031392725.1 Pseudobdellovibrionaceae bacterium | reverse complement strand
CATCAGCTCAATTTGAAAACTGCGCGAGCGTTCAATGTTGACTGAAAAATCCGATTCAAAAACAATTCTTGGCTCTAGAAAATCTTGAAACCCGCTGACACTGGAACTCAATTCCCAAGCGGCGGCGCAAAGTCCCATCTGCGGCCGCAAATAGGTTCTAAAATCCTCCGGAAATTCGCGGAACCAAGGTTCGCGGGCCAGCGCCACCCACGCCCAACTCACCCGCTGATAAGCTTCAATCACGGGCATCGAAACCACTTCCCAATTGCTCACCTTAAACATTTCCGCAAGCTGATGTTCGTCCTTCAACATCGCCACCGCGATCATATTTCCAACTAAAGTTCCCGAACTGTGCACGAGCTGCGCGGTTTGGCGGAAGGTGTGAAAGCCCTCCAGCACCCTTCCCGCCTTATGCTTTTGCAAAAGGTGGAGCGTCGCCCACAGGCGGATTTCCGTGTAGTTGGGAATCGGCAGTGTGGCGAACAGTCCGATGCGGCTGATGCCGTTCAGTTGCGCGGCCTTCTGCAACTTTTGCGCGACTTCCGAGCGCGCGGCTAAATTCCAGTGGTCGAATTTATACAGCGTTTCCATCCAGGCTGTGTCGAGGGTTTTAAAATCGGGATCTTCGGTTAGCTGCTTCAATTGGCCGGGAGCGGTTTTCCAATAGGTGAAACGGTTGAATAGAGCGAGCACCTTGTCGGCGGCATGGATCTCCTTTTCGATGCCCTCCCACGAGACAAAGCCTTCCAGAAAAAATTCGGCGTCATGCTCAAAGCGGGTCTCCACAAAGGGCGGCTCCTGGCTGACTTCCTTCAAATCCGCGAGAATTTTTGGCGTCAGCCGTTCGACCTTTTGGTGCACTACATTGATTCTGGGCCAATACACGAATTTGACGATGAGATGGCTTAAGGTGGGAATTGCCACAGCAATTACAATGAAGATACCGGCGAGAATGCGCATGATTTATATTCAGCCTACGCCTGAGCTTTTTCATTTGCAAACTTGACCTTGGTCCGGCTATTAACTGAAATTCTCTAGGGGGTTCTACATGCTGCTGATACTCGCATTTTTGTCGCAATTGGCGTTCGCTGCCGACGCTCCGCTCGATCCGCCCTACCGCGGCCTTGTGCACCCACAAGCAGATATGGAAGTGTTCCGGACGGAATCCACCGGCCTGCCCGTCCGCAGCGATGTGCGAAAGGTGCTGTCCCAGCAATCTCCCGTTAAGAGCCAGCAAAACCGCGGCACCTGTTCGATTTTCTCCGCCGCGGCACTAATGGAGTCGATGCTGATCATCACCGGCAAAGCCCAAGCCGAAGTGGATTTGTCCGAGGAGTGGCTGCAATATCTGACCACCCTGCGGGTCAGTGAAGAGGGTTCCACCTCGCCTATCAATTTCAAATTGCTGCGCCAGTTTGGCGTGCCGTCGGAAGCCCAAATGCCCTACGTCGGCACCACTTGGACTAAAAAATCCGAAGGACTCGCGGCCAAACGTTGTGGGCATCTGCCGCGCGGACGCACGCTTAAAGCTTGTTTGATTTCTCACCGCGATCCCGGCCTGCTGCGTATGTCGGATGCCGAATTGCTCAATCCCATTTCGCATCTTTATGATCCCGAGTTCGTCACCGCGCGGGTTGAGGCGTTTTTCAACCGTGACGCGTTTTTTGCCGGCAGTGGCACCGAGGATGAAGGCATTGTTCGAAGTGTCCGCGAGATTCATTCGCTTCTGAACCAGGGCATTCCTTTGGCGTTGGATATTAATTTCTATAACGGCGCGTGGAACTATCCGGGTTCGGCTAAGTTCGGCGTCTATCGCAGCGCTAAACTCTGGAAGCAAGGTGTGGTCACCCATCCTGAAGTGGGCACCAAGGATCTCGAGTATTCAAAGACTCATGAAGAAGGGCACTCCATCGTAGTGGTCGGCTATGATGATGAACGCGAAGTGGAATACTGGATGTCCATGGAAGACGGCAGCCGCAAGAAATTTAAACGCAAAGGCGTTTACTACTTCAAAAACTCATGGGGCGCTTCGACCTGGGGTAAGGACTTCGAAGTGGATGGAGTTAAGTACCCAGGGTTCGGCATGATTCTCCAAGTGCACGCACATGCTCATGGCCAGTTTTACCATTTAAATATTAAGTAATAATCATGTCCGACGCGAACACCTGCACTTTCTACAAGGACTTTAATAAGTTCCGGTAGTGCGCTATGGTGGCGGTCAATGCTGGTTAAGGAAACTAAACCTCACATCCCTCGATTGCCGTTGCTACTGCTGATTTTGTCGGTGGTGCTGACCCTTGGTTTGGACGGATACGATTATTTCACTGCGTCCCAATACGCCACTAGCGATCCCCGCACCGCGCAAATCCTCTATCTGACCATTACTGAATCCATTGTCGATTTGGGTTTTCTGATCGCTATTTATTATTTGCTCAACCAGTCCATTCGCCAGCAGTGGGAGAAAACCAAAGAGATCGAGGCGATTAGCGACAGCAAATCGGAAATTTTGTCGATCGTCTCCCACGATCTGCGCAGCCCGCTCGGCGTGATCATGGGTTTTGCGCAAGTGTTGGAGGAGCGCAATCAGGATCCGGAGAATCAGCGCATGATCAAGCGGATCATCGCCAACACCCAGCACACCTTGAACTTGATCAATGAGCTGATCAGCCAAAATGCGCTCGATGGCGGCGGGTTGCGCGTAAAAAAGAGCTCCACCAACATCGCGGGTCTCGTCGCCGAAGTGGTGGACGCCCAGCAAATCGCGGCCACGCAAAAAAATATCTCACTGATTAGCGGCGGCGCCTCTCAAGTGATCGCGCCCGTGGATTCACAAAAATTCCGCCAAATCCTGGAGAACCTGATCAGCAATGCCATCAAGTATTCCCCGCCAGGCCGCGCGGTGGCGGTAACCCTTGCCGACAACGGCCCCACTTTTAAAGTGTCAGTGCGCGATGAGGGCCCGGGCCTCAACGAAATCGAACGGCACAAAGTGTTCGACAAGTTTTCTAAAGTAAAAAAGCGGCCCACCGCCGGCGAGTTCTCCACCGGCCTTGGTTTATCCATCACTAAACGTTTGGTGGAGCTACAAGACGGCGATATCTGGGTGGAGAGCGAAGGCGACGGCCACGGCAGCACCTTCCACGTCGAAATGCCAACCTAAATCACTTATCAGATTTTTA
>JANMVK010000768.1:0-8112 GCA_031392725.1 Pseudobdellovibrionaceae bacterium | reverse complement strand
ACGCCGACCGCCAGGTCGACGACGTTGCCCTTCATCGCGAACTCTTTGAACTCACTCATGAAACTCATGCGGACTCTCCTTGTCTGTATCGGGGAAACTTGAACGACGCGAGCCTCGCATCGGCGGCGCGCAGTATTGCCCCGACTCCCGAGGCTACGGATGCCGAATTGCTGAAGATGGCTCAAATTACGCAAAAAACTTTAGTGGAGCACGCGGCTAAAGCTGTGGCCGCGAAAGATGCGACTTTGGTTGCTAAGACTGCTAACGACAAAGTTGAAGCCGACAAGCAGGCCGCCGCAGCGAAAGTGTCAGCCGATGCCGCTGCCGCCGACCTTGTAGTGTTAAAAGGTCTGCTCAATGACTCCGAAGGAATCGTAAATACGAAGTTGAAAACTGAGAATGGAAAAAGAGACGCCGCAAAATTGATCGCGGATTGTGAGCTTTTGGTTAAGAGCGCCGCCGACGCGGCCACCGAAGCTGCCGCTGCAGCTACGGCAACCGTAGCGGCTGCTCCTGCAGCGCCGGCCGCACCCGCGGCTCCCGCTGCACCCGCGGCCCCTGCTGCTCCGGTCGTGGACGCTCCACCCGCAGCAGTTGTAGCTCCTGTTCCGCCTGCGGCTGCAAATATTCCGGCTGAAGGTCCCGATGCATCTCCCGCTCCGGGTGCCGGCGTTAGTGGAGGGAATCGTCCCGCCGCCGCCGTGATTCCCCCGACCGGTGCTGCCGTTGACGCTGAGATGGAAGCGTTAATCAAGCAGGCCAACGAGCAAACAGACCAGGGCGCGGTTTGGTAGTAGTTGCCTTTTTGAGGGCCAGGCTTGAACATTTAAGCCATGGCCCTAAAGCCTTACCGTTATTATTTTCTAAGTCTCATATTATTTGTTCTCGCGGCCTATTGTAACGTCTACGGCAATGGGTTTTTACTCGACGACGAATTCCTCCTGCAGAAAAACCGTTTTATTGAGGACGCCGATTATTTCTGGCGGATATTCACCAGCTCATCGACCATGGGCGCGGGCGGCACCGATTCGTTTTACCGTCCCATGCAGACCCTGGCGTATTTTATCGTGGTGCAGATCTTCGGGCTGCAGATTCCCGCGATTCACGCTTTAAATGTGGTGCTGCACGCGATCAACGCCTGCCTGATCTTTGGTTTGGGCGTGGGGCGCTTAAAAATTAAGCCGTTGTTCGCTTTTTCCGCCGCTTTGATCTGGGCCGCGCATCCCTTACACACTGAAGCGGTCACTTATATGAGCGCCACCGCGGATCCCCTGCACGCCATGTTTGTCTTGCTGGCGTTGGTTAACTCACGCCGCATATGGGTCGCCAATATCTTTTTTATTTTTGGATTGATGAGTAAGGAATCGGCCATCGTGCTGCCGTTGCTAGTGATGGTGCTTGAGGCGGTGGAATCTGAGGAGCCGTTCCACTGGCGCACTTATTTGCGGACATGGCCGTTGTGGGTGACCACGGTTTTATACTTGATCGCGCGCAAAACGGTTTTGAATTTTGATGACACCTTTAGTTTTTATAAAGAGGCCAATATTTATACGGAGAATATTGCGTTCCGGGCGCTGACTTTTCTCGGGACTCTGCCTATGTACGGATACTTATTGTTATGGCCGCACAATCTGCACATGGAACGCGATTTTCCGGTATTCGCAGGCTGGACACTGGAGCCGATACTGGGTGGATTGTTTTTGCTCGCGGGCGCCTTGGCCATTTTCCTCGAGCGCAATAAATCCTGGCGGCCGTTTTCCTTAGCGGCGCTGTGGTTTTTTATGGCGCATATTCCTCACACCGGAGTTTTGCTGCCGGTGAATTCCCTGTTTCTCGAACATTGGATGTATTTACCATCGATTGGTCTAATTTTAGGCTTGATGGCCTGGTTGTCGCGAACACGGATTCCCGGTCTCCCGGTACTGGCAGTGAGCGCGATCATCGCGCTGGCATTGGGTTCCGTCACGTTTATACAAAACCGCGTGTGGGCTTCACCGATTACCTTTTACGAAAATATTTTGCGCGCGGCCAAGGGCAACTGCCGCGTGCATAACAATCTCGGCATGGCTTACGCCGAGCGGGGAGAGGGCGACCGCGCCATTGAGCAATATTTGAAAGCCGTGGCCATCAAAGATGTTTACGCGCAAGTGCGGCACAATCTGGCGGAAGAGTACATGCGGCGTGGAGATCTTCAGGAAGCGATTGTGCAATTGAAGCGGGCGCTGGATATCGATCCCCAGTTTTATTATTCCTACAAAAATTTAGCGGCGGTGTATCAACGATTGGGCGATCAGAAAGAAGCTCAACGTTATTTTGATCTTTATCAGAAGATCCGGCCGGAGTAAGCCTAAGAAGTTTTCAGCCGGCGCATTTTGTTGTATTCGCCAATGCCGAAATGTCCATAGGTTTTGGCCCGCAACATATCGTGGACATCCTGCAACAAATCCAGTTTCATCAGGTCATGCATGCGGTGGGGAACGTGGCCTTGGCGGTTGATGGATTCCCAATAGAAATCGACCACATCTTTGATGAATTTCTCAATCGGCTGATCGTCGTACAGCCCGCTATGCAGATGCTGTTCGAACACAATGTATAAGGGATCATCCAGCTGTGTGGACATTAAGTGGTCCTTTCTATATCTTTTCGGACTGAGGGAATGAAAAGTGAAAGCCTGGACCGTATCCGAGTTGGACAATATCATAGCTAGCCTAAAGCCCTTGCTCGGCGCGCGTTTGCAGGAAATCAAAACCCTCGGCAATGATATCGTCCTGGGGTTTTTCACAGCCGGTGATCTGCTCTGGTTATGGGTGGATCTCAACGCCTTACGGCCAGTGATGCTGCCTTGGTCACAATTGCCCCTCCCTTTGGCTAGTCAAAAAAACCCGGTGAATTTATTTTTGCGCGCCCATTTTGTCGGGCGGCCCCTGCTGTCTGTGGAGCGGGATGAGAAATGGGGCCGAGTGGTGCGGCTCGGATTTGGCGGGGACGACGGGATTGAAATCCGGCTGTTTCCCCACGGCGCCAATTTTTTAGCGGTGAGCGCGGGGAAAATTATCAGTTGGGATAAACGCGCGGAGCTCAGCGCTCCTTTGGACACGAAGTCATTTGGTGCCGACCGCAACTTGGATGAATTGCGTGAACAATGGCTGGGTCTGCGCAGCAAAGGACCGGCGGGGAAAAAAGCCGCAAAGGCGGATCCGGTGGGCCGCGTGCGGTTGGATCTAGAACGCAAACAAAAAGCGCTGTTAAAAGTGGAACAAGAGCTGCAAAGAAAATCCGATCTGCCGTGGCGCGAAGTGGGCGAGTGGATCAAGCGCGAACAGACTTTGGAAGTGCGCGCGGAATGGGCGCCGTTTGTCGATAAACGCCGCAAACTGTCGTGGAATGTCGATCATGTTTTCGGCAAAGCTAGAGACGTCGAAGGCAAAATGTTCGGCACGGAACAACGCCGCAACCTTTTGTTGGAAGAAATCCGCCGGCTTGAATTGGAATTGGAGAAGCCCGTGAATCAAATGACCTTGAAGCCGGAGAAATCCAAATTTCAACCGCTCAAGGACAGTGATGCCGAGGGCAGAACGTTGCGCATCAATGAAGAATTGGTGGCCTTCGCGGGCAAAAATGCTTCCGATAACCTTAAATTATTACGCAAGGCGCGAGCCTGGGACTTTTGGCTCCATTTGCAGGATCGCCCGGGCGCTCATGTCATATTGTTCCGCAACAAGAGCACCACGGTGAGTGACGCTGTGCTTAGACAGGTGATGGGTTGGTTTGTGAAGCTGCAATTGGGCGCAAAATTCCCCAAACACGCGGGGGAGAAGATGAAGGTCATCGTCACCGAGTGCCGCCATGTGCGCCCGATCAAGGGCGACCGCTTGGGGCGGGTCAATTACCAGAATGAACGCATTTTAATTTATCAGGTGCCTTGACTGTTTTCCTTAAGGAATTAATGTCTACTTCATGATTGAAGTTAAAGACTTATCGAAGACGTATGGCGACCGGCCCGCGATCCGCGGATTAAATTTTACGGTGCAAAAAGGCGAAGTCGTGGGATTTTTAGGACCCAACGGCGCCGGTAAATCCACGACGATGAAAATCATCACCGGATATATGGCGCCCTCTTCGGGTGAAGTGAAAGTGGCGGGCTTCGATGTTTTTGAAGATCCAATCGAAGTCAAACGCCGTATCGGCTACCTGCCCGAGACGCCTCCGGTTTACACCGATATGTATGTGAAAGATTTTTTGCGTTTTGTCGCCAACTTAAAAGGCGTGCCGCGCGACAAAGTTACGGCCATGGTCAATGCGTCTTTAGAAAAAACCGGCTTGGGCGATGTGCAGGGCCGCTTGATTGGAAATTTGTCGAAGGGTTTCCGGCAGCGCGTGGGTTTAGCGCAAGCGTTGGTGTCGGATCCTGAAATTTTAATTTTGGATGAGCCGACGGTGGGCCTCGATCCCAAGCAGGTTTCCGAAATGCGCAGTTTGATTAAATCCCTCAAAGGCCAACACACGATTATTTTGTCGACCCATATTTTGCCGGAAGTGCAGGCCAACTGTGAGAAGGTGATTATTATTAACGGCGGCCGTATTGTGGCTGAGGACTCTTTAAGCGGTCTTAGTAAGCGCATGTCGGGCGGCGGGCACTCCGTGACCGTGAAAGTCCGGCGAAATCAGGATGCCGTGGCTAAAACCTTGGCGGCGGTAGCGGGCGTGCTGAGAGTGAAGAACTCCGGCAATTTTATTGAAGTGGAATGCGATGGCAGCGAGGACTCCGTGGAAAAAGTCGCGGCCCATGTGGTGGCCAGCGGCGCTGGACTTGTGGAGCTGCAAGTGCAAGCGCTCGCCCTCGAAGATATTTTTATCAAACTCACATCCAAAGAATTGACTCACTAAGAGGTATTTATGCGAGCCATTTTTACATTAGCCGGAAAAGATTTAAGAAATCTGCTGACCAGTCCCATGTTTTACGTGGTGTCGGGTTTGTGTTCGGTGCTGTGGTCTTATTCCTATATTCGCGCGCTTCTGATGTTCGCGGAAAAATCCCGGATGTATATGCAGCCCGGCCAAGACGGCGGCATGAATCTCCAGCGCGAAGTGTTTCTGATGCATATTTCACAAATCAATTTGCTCTACGTGTTCGTAGTGCCGGCGTTGACCATGCGGCTTCTCGCCGAGGAAAAACGCATGCGCACTTATGATCTGCTGCTGACCAGCCCGGTGTCGGCCACCGATATCGCGTTAGGAAAATTTTTGGCGGGCCTCGGCGCGGTGAGTGTGTTGACCGGGATTTCATTTATGTATTCGCTGCTGACCCGGATGGTGGCGGATTATCCCATGGCCCCGCTGCTATCGGCTTACGCTGGCGTGGTTTTAGTGTCGGGCGCTTACGTGGGCGTGGGCCTGTTCGCCTCTTCGCTGACCGAGTCGGTGATGTTGAGCGTGATTCTGGGTTTGATCTTTAACATTATGCTTTGGTTTATTTCACAAGGCGCCGGCACCGAGAATATGCCCATGCTGTCGGCGGTGCTGGAGTACATGTCGCTCGGCCAGCATTTTTTAAATTTTATTATGGGAGCCGTGAAGCTGTCGTCGCTGGTGTTTTTCGCCAGTGTGATTGGTCTGTTTGTTTTTCTCACTCAACGCGTGGTTGAGTCGTCGCGCTGGAGATAATTGATGAGTACCAAAGCTAAAATTTGTTTTCTCGGCGCGTTTTTGCTGCTGATTGTGTCGTTCGCGGTGCAGTTTATGACCGGCGCGTGGCTGAATTTAAATTCAGTGCTGCTCGGTCTAGGCGCGGCGCTGGTGGTGCTGGCGGTGATTCTGGATGCGGGATTGTATTGGGATTTTCTCACCATGCGCACCACCAAGCACGGCATGAATATGGGTGTGATGATTATCGTGGTGATCACGCTGCTCGTGTGCGTGAACTATTTGGCCAACAAGCATAATAAAACTTGGGATATGACGGCGGAGAAAATCAATTCGCTCTCGGATCAAACCACAGTTTTACTAAAGGACCTCAAAGGCGACTTGGAGATTAAGGTTTTTTACAAAGGCCCGCAGGCCCTGGAAGAGCGCCAGAAGGTGAAACAAGCTTTGGCGGTTTACCAGGACTTTTCCAATAAGGTGAAGGTCCGTTACATAAACGCTTACGTCGACCAGCAGCTTGCCATTCAGTATTTAACCGATCTGCAGGACCGCGAACAGGCTCAGGTGGTGGTGTTTCTCGAGTACAACGGCAAGAAAATCCGGATTGAAGACAGTTTCGACGAAGCCTCAATCACCGCGGCCGTGATCAAAGCCACGCGCGAGGGCGAGAGCAAAGTGTATTTCCTGCAGGGCCACGGAGAAAAAGACTTAGGCGGCGAGGATGAGCAGGGTTTAAAAGAATTCACCAAAGCTTTGGTGGAGGCCTCGTTTCAGGTTGATAAATTAAATTTGCTCGACGCTAAGGAAATTCCGGCCGACGCCAAAGCTGTGGCCATTATCGGGCCGACGGTTCCTTACTTGGAAAATGAATTGCAGGCTTTGCGCGCTTATCTCGATCGCGGCGGCCATTTGTTTTTAGCGTTGGATCCGGGCGTGCGCCACAATTTGGCCAATTTGACCAAAACCTTGGGCGTGCAGTTTGAGAATAATTATATTTTGTCGATGCTGCAAATTTACGGGCAGGGCCCCGCCACGGTGATCGGCCGCAATTTCGATGCGAGCTCGGAGATAACCAAGAATTTTCCCAGCGGCACTAAGTATGCGATTTTCCCTCTGGTGAGTGAAGTGAAGGCCGCGCAGGACAAGAGTCCTACCATTGAACTTAAAGAGATCGTCCGATCCGACGAACGCAGTTTCACTTTGGCCGATCCCACTAAACCTCCCCCGGGAACGCCGAAAACTTCCATGGTGACCATTGGTGTGGAAGTAAAGGGCACATTCCCGAAGGCAGAGAAGGTCAAGACGGATAAAAAAGAGGACAAGCCGGATGAGCCTAAAGCATTTCAAGCGGTGATTTTTGGCGATAGCGATTTTCTCTCAAACCGCGCGCTGTTTCTCGGCGTGAACCGGGATTTAGCGGTGAACGCCTTCGCCGGCCTCACCAATCAAAAAGATTTATTAAGCATCCGGCCCAAGCTGCCTAAAGGCACAATGGTGGTGCTCACTCAATTCTCGCGGCTGGCGATCATAATTTCTTTAATGGCTTTGCCCGTATTGCTGCTGATCGCGAGCGGCGTGATGTGGTTCCGGAGGCGCGGAGCATGAAGAGCTTCCGCTCCACGGGAATTATGGTGGCGTTGGCCGCTGTTCTCGCCGGTTACACCTTCTATGAATTTAAAAAATCCGCTGATGATGCCGAGATTGAACAGGGCGACCGGCGGGTGTTCCAGCTGGTGCGCGATGACCTGGAAGATATTGAATTGACGGTTAAGGGCGCCACCACCATTTTGAAAAAAGACAAAGAAGGTAATAGTTGGAAATTGGTGAAGCCGGTTGAAGATCTGGCCGAATCCTCCGCGGTTGAGGGTTTCATTTACACACTGCTGACCCAAAAGGGAAAAGTGTTTCAGGCCGATGGCGAAAAGAATCCCAAGTGGGCCGATTATGGTTTGGAATCCGCGTCTAGCAAAGTCACAATCCGAGGAAAAGGCAAAAGCGAATCGTTGGAAGTGGGCAAGAACGCCTTTGACGGAAGTTTTTACGTGCGCGTGGGTAAGGAGCTGTGGCTCGGCGATCGCGGCCTGGCGCAGCTTTTAGAGCGCGAATCCACTTCGTTCCGCTCGCGCAAAATTTATCGTGGGCCTGAGGAAGTGAAACAAACGGAAGTGGTGCTCGATTACGAGGGCATGAAAGACACTTACGTTTTTAAGAAATCCGACAATAAACAGCAAAATATTTGGACCATGGAGCCGGATCCGGGATTTCCCATCGATTCCTTTAAGGTTTCGCTGTGGATTCAAAAACTCACCGGTTTAAACGGTGCTGGCTTTGTGGATGAAGTCCCTAAGGGCAAGCCGTCCATGCAGGTTAAGCTTGGCGGTTGGACGGTCACCATGAGCCAGGACATCGGCGAGGAAGTTTTTGTAACGGCTGATAAAAACCCGGCGTTTTATAAAACGGGCGCGGCTT
>JANMVK010000609.1:0-6831 GCA_031392725.1 Pseudobdellovibrionaceae bacterium | reverse complement strand
ATTCGGCCCGCGCCGTGTGAGGAGGAATGGAAACTCTCCTCATTGCCCTTGCCGCGGACAATGAACGAGCGGGCGCCCATGGAACCGGGGATGATGCCGAGCTGGCCCAACCGCGCGCTCGCGGCGCCTTTGCGGGTGACTAAGACATCGGCGCCAAAATGATGCTCGCGCGCGACATAATTGTGATGGGAATTAATATTCATTCCACCCAGTTTAAATTTCCCAACCTCTTTACGCAGAACCATCAACACTCGTTCCATAATAATTTCGCGGTTGGCGTGCGCATAGTCCTGCGCCCAAGTCACCGCTTCGAGATAATCGGAGAATTCCGCTTCTCCGTCTTCAAACCAGGCTAGTTGACGGTTGGCCAGATGGCGGCCCGCCTCACGGAAGGACAGCATCTCGCGTGCCCGTTCAATAAAATATTGCCCGATGGAATTGCCGATCCCGCGCGAGCCCGAGTGGAGCATCACCCACACGTGGCCGGCCTCATCGAGATTGATTTCAATAAAATGATTTCCACCGCCGAGCGTGCCGAAGTGAGTGAGAGCGTAGCGGCTTGAGGCTTGGGGAATTTTCCGGAGAATGGCGGCGAGCCGCACATCTAGTTTCGATGTTCGCCAGCGCGTGCTGACCAGACTCGGGATATGTCCCTGCCAGCCACCCTTGGCGCCCACACCGCCATGAGGGACGGCGGCCTCGATGGCCGCACGCAATTCAGCGAGGTTGGCGGGTAGATCGCGGGCGGTCAGCGAAGTTTCAACCGCCATCATGCCGCAGCCAATGTCGACGCCGACCGCGGCCGGCACGATTGCGCCTTTGGTCGCGATCACCGATCCGACGGTCGCGCCTCGGCCGAAATGCACATCGGGCATCACCGCGATATGGGAATGAATAAACGGCAGCCGTGCAATGTTCTCGAGCTGGCGGCGCGATTCATCATCCATCGGGACGCCGCGAATCCAAGCCTTCACCGGCGCCCGGCCACTTTCGATGGTGACGTAATCGAGCATTGCCTCACAATCATCAGTCGCGGAATGGGCGGCGCTAATAAACAGCGCGAATAAAAAGATCACCAATGTAAATCCATCAGCTTAACAACCGCCGGCTTGAGCCTCTTGTCTTTTCTGGCCGCGGCGATCAGTACACTCAGTTCAACATACGGTTTGGCTTCGGGCGACAGCAGGGAATATTTGTCGGCCGTTACGATCATGCCGTTGGCGAAAAACGGCGCAAAAAATAAAAACTCTTCAAAATTCGGCTCCTCTTGAGCCGCTAGTGCCACATAGTCCGCGAAGCGCAAATCGCGGAACAGATATTTTTCAGCGAGGGCCGCCAGCCGGCCGATGCGCCCGCCCTCCCGTTCGGACAGGATTACGAACTGGCGAAGATCATGACCGGCCTCATCGGAATCAAGTTCAAACTTATGATCTAAAAATGCAAAAAACACGTACATCATTTGGTTGCGGAGTTCCGATTGGCCCATCCTCGCGCCGAAGTCCTGCGCCTGTTTACCGGTCCAACCTCCGGGGCCAAGCGCGGCGTAAAAGGAAATCCAGCGCGCCAGAGTGGCGGCATCGCCGGCTGGTCCTTTTAAATCAATGGACCGCCACTTATTTTTAGTGAGCGAAGCCTTTAGCCCGAGCGCGAGGAAATCAGAGTTTACAGTGGGCCGTGGGGGACGCGGGAGGGGCCGCAAATCGTAAAACTCCAAAAAAATCGCCTGTGAAAGTGTTTGAATCCATAAACTGGTGCCGACATCGTCTACCGCGGACGCCAGCCACGAGAATTGTTTATGGGTCAATCCTCCGAAATCCGTTGTGGCCTGAGTGGCTTGAAGTTGGTCGCTACATGGGTCCGTTTTGGCGGCTGTGGCCAAATTTGGAACGTAAAAAGTATATATAATAATGGCCGCTGCAAATAGGCGGTACATAAACACCTCGCGCTAAACAGTAGCAACCCGGGTGCCGTTTATTCCTTGAGCCAAGCCAAAATGCGGTCGTTAAGCCCTTGAACGGAGCGGACCAAATGAATGTCGGTGATAAAGGTCAGTTGATTCAAAGTTTGCGGCGTTTCCACTAAATAGGTGCGGGTCAGAACACCCTCGGCGTTGAGGTCAAAATATTCGACTTTATCGCGCAGAGTTTTCACTTCAATTTCATTGCCGAATTTCTTTTTGACGTCGGCGATATGAAAACCTTCGCCGTAGCATTTGATGGTCAGCGAGAGATCCTTTTTTTCACTAACGAAATGCTCGACGCCCGAAACGGATTTAACGTATTTGAAACCGGCGGGTGGTTTTTTCACGCAACTGTCAAAGGCCCGGACCGGCCCCGCCCCAATTAACAAAACCGCTACCAACAATGTCTGAACCATGAATAACCCCCGGCCTAGACTGATTTTTCCTGTTCAGATGGTGGAGTGACAACTATTATTTTTATATATGCGCCTACCGCGCCTCATAATATTGGCCTTGGCCTTAAGTCTATGTGTCACCACCGCGTTCCGCGCCGAGCGCACGGAAGCCTTATTTCCCGCGCTGGTGGCCTATGGAACTCTTGAAGTGGTTTTGATCAGCAGTGGTCTGGCGGCTGCCGCGGGGATCATCACTATACAGCAGAACCGCGCTTTTAAAGCTCAGGTCGCCGCCTTGTCTCAGCGTCTTAGCGAAGCCACGGGAGACGCCATCTCCAGCATCGCCGGCCAGGTGAAGGAGCTTTACAAAAACTATATGGCTTCGGTCAAAAAGACCGGCCCTACGACCAAGCCGACGACGCCGGCGAAGGATGCGGATTGCAAAGCGGGCATTAACGATGATCCCCGTAAATGTTGCGACAATTGGTTTAAGCGCTCCGAAAACATCGAGAACGCTCCAGGCCTTGGTTATATTTTGGCGCAAACCGCGCGTAAAGCGTTTCAGATTTTTTCACCTGACGGCGGAAACGTCCGTTGCTGCATTGAGTGGGATGCGACGCACGCGCGATTTGAAGTCTATGTTCCCGGAGGAGACGGACAGTACCAAAATGGCGGCTCCGGTGACGCTTACACTCACAAAGGTGAATTTTCCTGTGTTGGGGGTTCGGGTGATCCGTGCAAAGCCACGCATCCCGGTAAGGCCGACAATTCCGGACCTCACGCCCCACGCGACGGTTGTAAAGCTGGTTTGCGCTCACAACGTGGCGCCAGTGGGGTAAGCCCTGCCGACGCCGCGAGATAGTTCACCCGCACATTAAACCACCAGCGACCGCTGATCCGGACGGCCCATGGCTAATAACACGGGGTTGTTAGCTTGGCGCTCGGTGAAGGCCTGTTTACTCTCGAGACCATGCCATTTGTTTTCCACAATGATTTGTCCAAGCGATCCACCGAGTGAGCTGCCGGGGCCGAGCAAAATTAAAGTGTCTGGCGCGAATTCTTTCAGAGCGACCGTGACCGCTCGAGTGAAATCATAAGTTTCCACCACCTGGTGGCCAAGAGTGTAATGGTACAAATCTTCAATACTGGTGGAATAGGGCTGCCACACACAACCGCGGCCGTCGATTAGCGGAAATTTTGGATTGTGAAACAACGACTCAGGCAAGGTGTGAAATGCTTTCTCGGCAATCGGTCTCAACAGCGGCGTATGAAAGGCTGCATGGTTGATCAATTGAAACGGGTAATTCTCAACCGCCGGCAGCTCTTTTAACACAGCATTAACGCCGTTCTGATCCGAGGCGAGCACAACGTATCCGCCAAGGGCGATGGACAAATAAATTTCACTGCCGCTTATCTCATGGGCCTTAACCACTGCTTTATCCACAACCGCCATTCGCTCGGGCGATTTGCGCCACTGCTCATCGCAAATGGGATAAATAACTTGGCCACCGATCACACCGTCTTTCATCATCGAGCCCATGGTGTTGATCACGTCAAAACCACCGCGCATATCGAGCGCGCCACCAAAGGCCAAGGTCAAATACCAGCCCATGGAGTTGCCGGTGACAGCGACGATGTCGTACTTCTCCGGATTGATGGAAGTGAAATCAGCGTAGGCGCAGGCGTAAATCAACGGCGAAGCGTTTTCGCCCTTGGTGTGCACCTGAGGTTTAAAAGTCGTGTCGTTGTCGAGATCGGACACGGTAATTTGACCGGTTTGCACGCGGCGTTTATCAAGGTCGGCGAGAAATGGGCTCACGTGATTGCCGAATTGGCGTAAATACCCCAAAGTTTCTTTGGTGTAGCTGCCTCGGCCTGGACAAATCACAACGGCGCGTTTCCTCATGTCATACCTTATTCAACAATTGTAAAGCGCCGTGAACGATTTCGTCACGGCTGGGAAGACCCGCCGCCGCGGCCTTGCCGAGCGGAATAAAGCAATCATCGGCGCTGATGACTTTCACGCGGGGGATTTTCCCCCCGGCCTCTAAAATCGCGCCACACATCCATTCGCTCCATGAGCCGGTCTTGCGGCATTCGTCCACGATCAGCACCTGCGAACACGAACCAATTTCTTCCAGCAGTTTTTCTTTATCAATCGGCGCCATCCAGCGCAGATCGATGATTTTGGCTTTTACTTTATGTTTGTCTTCTAAAATCTTGGCGGCTTGGCGTGAATAGAACACGCCGTTGCCATAAGTGACGATGGTGAGATCTTTGCTTTCGCCATAGACGCCGAACTCACCCAATTTGATTTCACCTTTTAACGGATACGGAGCGGTCCACTGCTTATCATTGGCTTCGTGAAGATCGCGGGTCATGTAAAGCGCAATGGGCTCAACATAAATAATCACGCGGCCATTCTCCCAAGCCTCGCGCGCGCAGGTGCGCATCATCTTAACCGCATCTCCGCCATTGGAAGGTACGGCCACGATCACGCCGGGGATATCGCGAAAAACCGCCATGGAGTTATCATTGTGAAAATGCCCGCCAAAACCTTTTTGATAGGGCAATCCCGCGATGCGAACCACCATGCCATTGGTGAATTGTCCCTGCGAGAAAAACGCCAACGTAGCGGCCTCGCCGCGAATTTGATCTTCGGCATTGTGAATGTAAGCTAGAAATTGAATTTCCGGAATGGGCAGAAAACCGTTATGAGCAAAGCCAATGGCGTTGCCCAAAATAGTTTGCTCGTCCAACGGTGAATTAAAAATCCGCCGCGCCCCAAATTTTTTATAAAGACCTTCGGTCACATTGTAAACGCCGCCTTTAACCGCGACATCCTCGCCAAACACCACGGCGGCATTGTAGCGGTGCATGGTTTCAGCCAGAGACATATTGATCTGTTTGGCCAAATGCAGGGGCTTATCAACATCCGGGCCCAGCAGCTCCCGCAACTCAGCCTCGCTGCAAGCGGGCGGCGAAGCTTTGGGAAACGCACAGGCAATTAAAGACTCGCGCACTTCTTCACGTTTTAAATATTTAGGCCGGGTTTTGGAATATTCACCAATGGCAGCAACCTGTGCTTCAATGGCTTTATAAATTCCAACAATCTCATCCGCGGTGGCCAAATCATTTTCCAGGGCGAAGCGCGCGGAATGCAACAACGGATCGTTAAACTCCGTGGCCTCAACCTTAGCCAGCGATTGATAAGTCAATTCCACATCAGATCCCGCATGCCCAAGCAATCGCACGCACTTCATATGCAAGAACACCGGCTTGCGCCGGTTGCGCGCGTACTGTTCGGCTTCGCGAGCCGCACGATAGGTGTCGCACAAACTCAAACCATCACAGGTAATATATTTTAGCCCCTCGCGAGAAGCATATTGCGATTCCAACCAGCCCGTGGGCGTGCTGACCGAAATGCCGATCCCATTGTCCTCACAAATAAAAATGATAGGCATCGCCACATTCTGATGCGAAACCCACAACGCCGAATTCACCGCGCCCACAGCGGTCGAGTGATTAATCGAAGCGTCACCAAAAGAACAAAACACCACAGCATCGTAGGGCATAACCGCGGTTTCCAATTTTAAGTCGCGCGCGCGCCCCACACTGAACGCGGCACCCATGGCTTTAGGCAAGTGCGAGGCAATGGTCGAAGTCTGCGGAGGAATCATCAATGGGTAACTGCCAAACACCTTATGGCGGCCTCCGGCGATGGGATCCTCGCTGGATGCCACAAAACTAAGCATCGTGTCGTAAAGCGGGGTGGAGCCGGGAACTTGTTTGGCCCGCTGAATCATAAGCGGGCAGCTGCGGTAATGGACAAACCCCATGTCGGTCAGCCGGAAAGCCTTCCCCCACACGGCGTTGCCCTCGTGTCCGGCGCTGCCGATGGTGTAGAAGCACTCGTTCTGGTTTTTAAGGATGCGCGCCCGCAAATCCATTTGGCGGCTCATGATCTGAGTCTCGAACAAATCCATAAATTCGGCGGCTGAGAGGCCCGATTCGGCGAGTCCCGTCTGACTTCGTGCTTCCGGGAAACGCCCCTCCAGCACAAACTTTACAAAGTTTTGGTCCACGGCCTCGGCTCGATTATACATAGTCGGCTAACCTACCTTGTGCCCCGTTGCCTGTCCACTGCGGCTCTGTTACCACTAAGCCTTATAAAAATGGGGTGTTGAATGGCTTCGTACGAATCACTTAACTACATGCTCGAAGACGGTCTGTTCACCAGCGAAGAGCTGATGATCCGCGATTCAGTGCGTGATTTTGTCGAAGCTGAAGTTATCCCCACTCTGCAAGAGGCCAACCGGGCTGAAAAATTCCCCATGCACCTAGTTCCGCGCTTTGCCGAAATGGGATTGTTGGGCTCGACCATTCAAGGTTATGAGTGCGCCGGCCTTGGTCATGTGGCTTACGGTTTGGTGATGGCGGAGTTGGAGCGCGGCGATTCCGGAATTCGCTCATTCT
>JANMVK010000382.1:0-5977 GCA_031392725.1 Pseudobdellovibrionaceae bacterium | reverse complement strand
GCACTCTGGGCGAATGGACGTTTGATTTACAAATGGGTGAGGATGAAGAGCAAAAGCTCGAGATTTATCCGCTTAAGATCGCTCTGCGCAGCTTGTTAGTGACCGTCACCGGCCTAGTGCTGCTGCCGCTGATCTCCGCCATTCTTGGCCGCGACATTGCCGGCCAAATCTCCGGCGTTCAGCTTTACCGCCAGCGCGTTTAGGCATAGGATCCCTGCCGTGGGACAAGTTCTAAAACTTCCGCAATTGCTGATTGAACTGGGTAAGCGCAAACAAATGTCGCCGCGCCGGCCTCCGCGCGTGGTGTTCACCAACGGCTGCTTTGATATTCTGCATGTGGGTCATAGCCGCTATTTGCGGGACGCCCGCGCGCTCGGCGACATTTTAATAGTGGGTTTAAATTCCGATTCCAGCGTGAAGGAACTAAAAGGTCCTGAGCGTCCCATCCAAAGTGAGTCCGATCGTGGAGAACTTTTGGCGGCGCTGAGCAGCGTGGATTTTGTCGTGGTGTTTGAAGACGCCACGCCCACCAAATTGATCGAACAGGTGGCGCCCGATATTTTGGTTAAAGGCGGCGATTGGCCGGTTGAAAAAATCGAAGGCTCAAAATTCGTGCTCGCCCGCGGCGGCGAAGTGAAGTCGCTGCCGTTTCACCCCGGCCACAGCACCACCGCTCTGCTCGAGCGCATCGACAAGCGCTGACATGAGCTGGGAACAACTTCCTAATTTTATTCCATCGGCCTTGTTTCCCGGTGGCCATTTGCAGACCATCTCTTCGCATTTATTAAAATCTCCGAAAATTTCAGGGGAATTTGCTAAGTGGTTGGTGCCGCTCGAAGATGGCGATCAATTGTCGTGCCGCTATTATCCGGGAAGTCCCCAAGAGCTGGTGGTGTTCTTTCACGGATTGGGCGGCTGCGTGGAATCCAACTACATGCAGTTTTGCGGCAAGGTGGCCATCGAGCTCGGCCATTCGGTGGTGCTGGTCAATCATCGCGGCGCCGGTGACGGCGTCGAACACGCCAGAGGAATTTATCATTCGGGCGCGGTGACGGATGTGAGTGAAGTGCTGCGCTTCGCGCGCGCGAAAGTGCCGGGCGCTCGGTTGACGGCTGTGGGATTTTCCTTAAGCGCGAATTTATTATTGAACGCGGCGGCGCTGCTGAAAAAAGATTTGCCGGACCGGATCGTGGCGATCAATCCGCCGATCGATCTGCATATGACTTCCAAGCGCCTGCTCCACCCTTCCAATTTTGTCTACGACCAAAAATTTGTGCGCGATCTAAAAACCGCCATGGCCGATAAGTTCCGCGCCGGCCGCATCGACAAGCTGCCCGCGCTGCCGCGTTTTTGCCGCTTGGTGGATTTTGATTCAATTGTCACCGCGCCGACAGCGGGCTTTCGCTCGCGCGATGAATATTACACTCAGTGTTCGAGTTTCCACTATGCCGAGAGAATTCAAACGCCCAGTTTGATTTTAACGGCGGAGAATGATCCGTTTATTCCGGCTGAGCCGTTCCGCAAGGCTAAATATCCCTCGCATGTGAAAGTGAAAATTGAAAAACATGGCGGGCATGTGGGTTATATGGGGAACAAAGGCCGCTGGCTCGGGGAATTTATCCGCGCCGCTCTCAAGTCGTAGGAATTTCATTATTAATCGAGATAGGCCCATTCAATATTGCAGCATCGTAGCGACTCCGCACCGCGGCACCATTCGCGATTTCTGAATAACCATTCGGGGCCGCATAAAATAGGCCACGAAATTTTAATTTTCTCTAAACAAGCGTCTGGACCCCGAACATTTTAGGTTTCATCGAACTGACTTCGGTCTCCGAAGGCCTCATCTGGGTGTCTGCTAAAATCTTCCATCCATGAGAGTGGCATTTCGCCGGCATCCGGCCGCCGAAAGAAAGTTAAATCGAATTTTGATTTTTTCATTCATCGCCGTGGACGGCGAGGAATTGGCACTCTCATGGATGGACAATCTTCGCGGCCAAAAGATGAGCCCTTCGGAGACGAAGGCTTCGTACTGCCAAAGTTTGATCCTATCTTCGAAAATATTTTAGGTCTTGCAATGTGGGTTTTATTTTTAAATTTTTTTAAGAAAATGATGATGCCCTTGGCTAAACAAAATATATATGTACCAAGCCGTGAGGTAATGCTACTTTGCTTGTTTTTCGAGGGGGATTTATGACTAATCTGGAAATTGATGGCGAAATGACTGTGGTCCGAAAAACCGAACGCAAAATCACCCGGCGGATTTTGGAGTTGATTCAATTGGCTGAGCACCAGCGTTTACCGCTCGAGCGTGGATTTAAAGATACTTATTACTGGCTGATTCGTGGCCATGGGTATTCCGGCAGTGCCGCAAACCGTCGTATTCAAGCTGCGCGTCTATTGCGAGAGATGCCTGAGGTTGCGCACAAGGTAGAGAGTGGAACAGTGAATTTGACTACTCTTTGGCAAACGCAAAAGGCCATTCGTGCTCAGCAAAAAACCACCGGGCAAAGGGTAGCGCTCGCCGACAAAAGAGCGGCGATAAATAAAATTGAAGGAAAAACATCTGAAGCGGCTGAGCGCGCATTGAATTCACTTTTTCCAGATGGCGTAAAGACAGGTGAAAAATTGGTTCACAAACAGGGCGGGTGCTTCGGACTTTTTGTTGAACTTAACGCTGACGAGGCTTCGGAACTAAAGCGTTCACGTGAACTCCTGTCACACGCAATGCCCGGCGCAACTTGGGGCCAGGTGATTGCGCGGGTGGCGACAGAGCATAACAACCGTAAAGATCCATTACGTAAACCGCAGCGCCACGAGCAGGTATCAAATGACAAGCCTCGCCTCGTAGCGACTCCGCAGCGCGGCACCGCTCAGGTGCGCCGAGATTTAATTCAAAAGGCCGGGGGTAAGTGTGGCTTTGTTGATCCGGTCACGAAACGTGTGTGCGGCAGTCGATTCCAACTGGAAATTGACCACATAGTGCCACGGGCTCGCGGTGGCAGTGATGAGCCATCAAACCTCCGCAGCCTCTGTCGCGGGCACAATCAGCTAATGGCGGAGATTGAGTTTGGTCGGGAGTTTATGGATTTGCGCCGCCAATCTAATTAGGCCGTTAAATTTTGATTCTCTATGTGGAAGCTGGGTGATTGTATTCTGTAACTGACACCGGCCGCGGCACCGTAACGACTTCGCAGAACAGCAATACTCAAAAACGTAATCCCACCTTCATACTATAAACAGCATCGCGGTAGCGGTCCACTTGGGCCGCGGCGAAGAGATTTTGATAGTGAAGCGAGAAGCCCACGAAGGTGTGCGTTTCTTGAACCGTGTTGGTGACTGTGCGGCTGGTGGTATTGAGTTCCGGATCATTGGGATCCACGGTGCAGTCTTCGTTGCAAACGCCGGCGTTATTTTTTCCGACAAAAGTTCCGCGCGCCTCGACCAGCCCGCCGCCGAAGTAGAGTGCGAAGTTATTCACGTTCACGCCCACCATCAACTCCCCGCCGATATTCCGGTTCATAAACGTGTCGTTGAAGTTCAGGCTGTTAAAATATGTCACGAAGGATAAATTTACCGGCAAAGATTCCGCTTGGTAAAAGGCCCAGCGCAACTGGCCGCTGTAATCCGAGGCGCGCACGTTTCCCGTCGGCGGCATAAAGGAAAAAAATACGTCGATGTCGTTGTATAACCCTTGCCCACGGTGAAGCGCGAGTAGCGCCACTCGGTTTCATTGGAGTAGCCGGTGTTGGCGCAGCCGGGAGCTCCCGGCTCACACCCGATGCGGCGGATGTCGCGCACATTAATAAATTCCACCGAGTAGCCCAGTTCAAATCCTGAGTAGCCGCCGAGCGGATAGGGATTACTCAGCGCTTTCGGCGCGGAGTTGAGGCCGATGGTGCGCACCACTTCGCGGCGGTCGGTGGCGCTCAGGCCCTTGGGAATTTCAAAGGCGTGGGCCCGCGGGAGGATCGTACAGAGGAGAATGGCGAGGAATCGCATGCCCGATTAGGATAGCCTTGTTCAAACGAGCCGTCTAGGAAGTGGGTTAGTTCGCGGCTTGCGCCGGGGCTGGGGTCGAGCTGCCAAGCAATGACTGCAATGTGCCATGAGCCTGGTTGGCCGCCGATTTAACGCCGGCGTCCGGAGAAATTTTGGCGAGATTGCTCAGGATGGCGAGAAATCTCTGGTACGCGTTTGTGTTGCGTTGTTGAGCCGCGGGCGTCGGTGACGGCGACGGGGTGGCGGTGGCTTGCGCGCTCAAATTTTTCTGTGCCGAGGCTTCCAGCTTATGCGCGGCCTGAACGGTGGCGTAAGGCGGTGAGCCGCCTCTTAAGATTCGTTCGAGGACAGCGAGTCTGGAAAGTTCAACGTAACTATTCAACACGTCTTCGGCCTTTTGCTTGGTGGCGGCGTCACCGGCGTTTTTATTGATCAGGCCGGCGACCAATTGGAAACTCAATGGCGAGGGCGTGGCACCGCAAGCCAGAATGCCAAGCTTTTTCATTTCAGCGCGGGGATCTTCGATCATCATGCCGACCACTTTGTAAAACACTTCGGCGGACACTAAATTTTTTCGGTAATGGTCGATAAAACGGTTGGTCTCCGCCAAGTTGGGGCGGCCCAGCAAACGTTTAATCCAGTCTTCGGCGCTGTTAAAGGCGTCGTCGGCCTTAGTGGGCGGCATCGGATTTAGGCGGCCGGTGTTTAAATTGTTGGCTATGGCATCTTCAATGTCGGCGTCGGTGGTTTCTTTCTGTTCTTCTTTTTTCTCTTCAGCAATTTTTTTCGGTTCTTCTTTTTTGGGCTCTTCTTTTTTAGCCACTTTCTTTTTCTTGCGCTTCACGCGTTTGCCGGTCTTGGGATCAATTACGATTTCCCATTCGCCGTCATCTTTTTTCGCAAGTTTGGCTTTTTCATCGAAGTTGGTTTCAGTGGAGGGGCCCTGTTTGGCGAGCAAGACTTGTAAGCCTTCTTTGGTGAGGGGCGGGGGAACTAGTTTCGGAGTGGGTTTTGCTTTAATGGCGCCCATGGGCAAAAAAGCGGGCGGTTGGCGGCGCAAGCCGTTGTTGTTGGAGCGGGCGGCGTAGGGCTGCAACTTCTGCGCGCGCAGAGTTTCCGGATCGAACGCATTGCTGCTCGGGAGCCGTTTGATCAATTCGAATGTTCCGCCGAGGGCGACGATGAGTACTAGGCCCCAGGTTTTCCAATTCAGGTCGTTCATACCCGGTGTTATTGCTCGTTCCATGCCCCAGGGGCCCGCGATTAAGTAATTGAAACTAAATAGGATTTTCCCAGCGGTGCCAGTGAGTGAAGAACGGCTGGTGTCACATCCCTCTACAGCTGGACAATGGGTCAATAAAAACCTAAGCTTTTTAAGTACTTACCTATGAGGTGGAGTTATCACAGCGAGTGCCCAAGAAGGGTCAAAAAAATTAGCCGCGGCCATTGAGGGAGACTTCACCGCCTTCGCCAAGTTTCTGACCTGGCTGGAGAACGCGCCGGCGGAGCAAGCCCTGGCGGTGGGAGAGCTCTGGAAACCGGGGAAAACCGCGTTCAGAATCGGCATCACGGGCCCGCCGGGCGCGGGAAAATCCACTTTGGTGGGGCGCTTGATCGCGCGTTTTCGCGCACTGAAGTTACGCGTGGGGGTGATGGCGGTGGATCCTTCGTCGCCGTTTTCCAAAGGCGCCATTCTCGGCGACCGCATTCGTTACTCCGAACATTTTGAAGATCCGGGAGTGTTTATCCGCTCCCTCGGCACGCGGGGTTCGCTCGGCGGATTGAGCAGTTCGGCGTTTTTGATGGCGCGCGCGTTCGACACCTGTGGGTTTGATATTTTACTGATCGAAACCGTCGGCGTGGGCCAAACCGAACTGGATATTTTGCATGTGGCCGATCAAGTGTGCGTGGTGCTGGTGCCTGAGAGCGGAGATTCCGTCCAGGCCATGAAAGCCGGGCTGATGGAAATCGCCGATAT
>JANMVK010000547.1:0-7251 GCA_031392725.1 Pseudobdellovibrionaceae bacterium | reverse complement strand
GAGCCGCGGGATTGAGTTGGTTGTGGCTGAAGTTCCTTTTCCCCCAATCCAGATACTTCTTCGACAAATCGAGGCTGACCGTGCGCGCTCCCGCCCGCGCGGCGCAAACTGAAAACCCGCACGTGTAGGCGAAGGTGTTCAACACCTCGCGTCCGGCCACGCCTTCGCCAAACATCGCAAAGCCAGCCGCGACGTGATTAGTCAAAAATCGTCGGCGATTGTCCCGTTGATCCAGGAACAGTCCGATCGAGTAACCCTCTCCAAAACTCAACTCGAAGCGAACTCCGTTCTCCAGGATGGTGAACCGATCTGGAGCCACCCGACCGGAGAGCAACTGCGGACAGACATCCATCCCTCCCGCGCGACCAATGCGCCGGTGGAGGCGCTTGTGGTAAACACCAGAGACACCCGGCCAGCGGTCGAGGTAACTGCGCTGAGCCTCGCTGGGCTCTCCCTCCGATTGCGACAGAACAACCTCTCCCAACCTCTCCACATACCACCCGGGCCAGCCATCACTGGCTCCGTGAACCACCCGAAAAGCGTTTGTTTCGGACGGGTTGACAACCGCTCGCCGAAGGTCTTGCCGGTGATCGGACGCGAACGAGGCGGAACATTGAAACGTCATGAGGCTGCCCGTCGACGGATGTTGCAAGGTTAGCTCCTGCGCGTGGAGGTAGAGACGCGAAGCGGGACTGCCTCCGTACAAGACGTCGCCGAGAATAGGTGTCCCGTGATTCGCTAATTCCACTCGCAACTGGTGTGGACGGCCAGTTAATGGGCGCAGCTCCCATTGCCATTTATCCGCTTTGACATCCACCACTCGCGCTTCTGTCACACTCATTTTCCCATGCGGAGAAACGTAACTTCTTTTTTTTCCACGTAATAACTGACTTTTCCATGTTAGCCACTCGCGAGAAGGCTCCGCTTGCCCCACAGCCGTATCCGCCAAATAGGTCTTCACCACGGTCCCGTGTTCAAACCAGCCCGAGGCCACGCGGTGATTGGTGGCATTCAAAGCGAACAGCACTAAGCCGCTCACTTCGAAATCTAATCTGTGCACTGGGAAAATTTGATGGCCGATTTCATCCTGCAGGCGCAAGCCCAAACACGGTCTCGGATCATCCTTAGATCTTGCGGGTGTGGTCAGCCAGCCTGACGGCTTGTCGACCACGACCCAGTTTTCATTCTCGAATATTCTCTTCAGGTTCACGGCACCAGAAAGCGCGCCAGTGACGGAATGTCAATCTTGCAGTGGCCGCCCCACTCGGGGTGCCATTCAACCGGAATCTTTTTCAACAGCAAGGTCTTTACCAATTCGATATTTCCCTCGTACAAAGCGAAGGGATCATAAAAGCCCGCGTTCACATAAAAGCTGATGGGAGCCGTGGTTTTGTCCACACTCGCGGCCACTAACAGCGGATCGGATTTCTGCCAATTCTCACGCGTTTTCCAAACGGCAATGCCCATACCGATCATCTCGCCGACTTTTTCTTGAATCTCTTCGAGACCCGCCTCGCCATGATACGCGTAGGCCGCCGACTTTTTAATGAACTCATTGATCTTGTCCTCGGAATCAAACGGGTCGACTCCATTCACAATCGGCGCGCACAAACTCGCGGCCTTGCTGAACAGCGGGGTCTTCAACGCCATTTGCAGAGTGTTGAAGCCGCCCATGCTCTCGCCTAAAATAATCCGCTGGCCCTTGGTGCCGCCGATGATTTGTTCCATGGCGGGAATCACTTGGTCGCGCATCACTTCAAACAATCCGCTGTAGGGGCTGGTATTTTGCTCAGCCAACAACCACACCGGGCCAAACGAGAGGGCGACTACTTTCGGCGCTTGCTTACCGGTCGCAATCCATTCCTTGCGCAGATTCTCGGAATAAAAATCGGTTTCAGCCCAACGCTCGGCTTTGCCAAAGCGGCCATGGAAATAATAAATCACATCGGGATTGGTGGATCCCGCGGTTTCGTAAATACAATAGTGAACTTTTCCGCCGGGCAAGTCATTGCACTGACCCCAAGCGGAGGAACTAAAAACCGTAAGTAGCAACAATAGTGCGCGCATAATCCCCCCTAAGAATTAAGTTTGGACTGTAACTTATGCGCGAATAACAGAGCAAAGCAAAATCCGCATATTGCAGAACCTGCCAAATGCGGCATACCGGGAAAATAATGTCCGGCTCCCACAAGGTGAAGGCTGAAAAAAGTCCCGTGTATAGTAAGGGAGCTAGAATTGCGGCCAAGAAACAATACTGGCGACGGCTTTAATACTCTAAAAACCGCACGGTCCGCCGATGGCATCAGGGAACGCCGGAATCAAAAGAGCGATTCCCAATGCCTCTATAAATATAGTGAGGAAAATAAAACCGCGCGCTGGCCTTCATTCGTCCCATTGTGAGGCGAAAGTATTCACAAAAATAGGAAATTTCACATCACGGTTTTTCGAGTTTCAAAATCAACATGCTGATTTCTCTCAGCATAAGAGTGAATTCTCACTCTGATATGTTCACACAAAATAAAAAATCAAAGTTGCAATTTACTGCAACGCGTCGTACAGTGAGTTCATAAGGGTCACGAACATAACGGGGGGAAAAAGAATGAACGCAAAAGCAAAAAACATCATCTCCCAGCTTCTGTCTCTACACTTAGCCATCGCGGTTTACTCAGTCACGATCGAACTGGATTTGCAGCACCGAAATGTCGTGGGCGTGGGGGAATATAAACTTGGAATGGGGGCGTTCCCGGAACGATCTCCTAGAGCTTCTGAGTTTATTCCTTCATTGCCGGATTTTCGCAAGAAGTCCACGCCCCAAGAAAATTTGAATCGAAATAAGCTTCCGGACAGACGGTCTGTCCGGATTTGACAACACCATACAGTCCCAAACCCAAATTCCACGCGGGTCGCCCTTAAAAGCGGCCCGCGCTCCTATTTGAGACACACGCACGCACGCCGAAGGCGCAAGACCAGTCATCACACTTTTTAAAGACCTCACCTCCCACAACCGAAAAGTATAAAACCTAAACCCACGGAATGATTGTAAGGACAGAGTTTCATAACGAGACAAAGTGTTCACAGAATTTCGCGAGTTTTAACAAACCATGAGAGAATAATCATATGTCGTCCTCCAATGCTGCCCAAAATTTACCACCATCAACGGCCGCGCCTGATATTTATAGTTATCATGACTACCGTCAGTTCATGCGCGAGTGGCTTGCGCATTTAAAAAGCGAGCATCGCATGAGCACCCGTCAGGTGGCCAAAGCCAGCGGAGTGAGTGAAAGTTATTTGTCGATGGTCTTAAGCGGTTCACGCCGGCTGTCGGCCGAGCAACTCAAAAAACTGGTGCCCGCGTTGCGCTTGGAGCGCTCGGAAGCCTCCTACCTCGAGTGGCTGATCACGATCGTAGACGCCGACTCTCCGGACGAACAATTGGACGCTCTTAAAAAAATCCAGCGCTTCCGCCAATATCGGAATTTAAATCCGTTGGAAATTGAAACCTACACTTATCTTCAGCACTGGTACCACATCGCCATCCGTGAATTGGCGCAGCTCCCGGGTTTTCAGCTCGATCCCAAATGGATCCAGCAATCGCTGCGCTACAAAGTCTCCCTGCCCGACGTGAAAAACGGGCTCGAGTTTCTGATTGATCACGGCTTTATGAAAGTCGACGGCGAAGGCCGCTTTGTAAAGCCGGACAAATTGATTGAATGTAAAACCGGCGTGCTCAAGCCGGCACTCACAAAATTCCACACTGAAATGCTAAACCTGGCCGCAACATCGATCTCAGAGATCCCCTCGGAAGAACGCAACATCAGCGCCTATACGGGCGCCATTCCAGCTCACCAGATCGATGTGGCCAAAAAAATTCTCGCCGACGCGCGCGAGAAGATTATCGCCCTCTCTCAAACGGGCGAATTATCAGATACGGTTTATCATTTTGGGTTTTTAGCATTTCCGTTAAGTAATAAGATGGGGGACGAGTCATGAAGGTAAAGGTGTTACACATTAACACATTGTTGATTGTTTTTTTGACGGGACTGACTTTAACTTACCAGGCCTGCTCCCCAACCGACGGTTTTAAATCCGGCAAATCATCCTCCGGCCGGCCGGACGATTTCTCAATGAGCGGTGGCACCACGACCGACAACCCCAAGCCCACAACGAGTTTGGAAGTGGAAGAGTATGGAGCCGCCAACACGGCCGACATCCGGCTCTGCGTTTATGAGATTCGATTCCAAAATGACACTCAAGACATTCGCGCGGAGTTCCAACCCAAATGGATTGTGCTAAATTCCGCCGGAACTTTAATTGATAGCGGACTTACCGTGCCCTTTGGCAACTACAGCCGGATTGAATTGCGCTTAGCCAACGCCTGTGACGGGCTGTCGGCCCGAGTGGTGAATTCTGAAGGCACCTTTAATCTCACCAATGAAATGAATGTCCGCTTTAGCGGATCGATCTCCATTGAAAGTTCCTCGCGCCTGGTGCTCGACATGGGCAACATGATCTCCCGGATCAACAGTGCTGAGGAGAGGGAAGATGTGGAAAAAGCACTCACCGATTCCGAGGGTGGCTGCAGCGGCGACTAGAGCGCCGCGCAAAGTCCTTCATTTCGTTAAAATGCTGAGCATCCCTGTTTGGCTAATCAAAATAAAATAGAATAGGTCAGGTTCCGCGAGCTTAGGTTGGCCTTGCCTCTGCAACCATTGGATAGCAGGGGGCACTAGTTTGCGAGGCATCTCATTTTGGCACATCTTGATGTTCACATCAGTCTTAGTTCTGGGATGCGGGCCTTCCTTTGAAGCCAATAAGTATGGCGTCAGCAAAGATGGCTTCGACGGCACCAATTACAACAATCCCGTAATCAATGATCCCGGTCTGCCACTCAACGCCAACGTGGTCCGCAACAACAGCTTTGATTCGGGCCTTACCGTATGGGAAGACTGGGGCGGAAGTTCGCTCCTCACCACCGGCGCTTACTCCGGCGGGCGCGCCGTGCGAGTCAGCGGAGCGGATCAGGGCGGAGTCGGCCAGGAAATCTTATTCCGGGTCAAAACCGGAGCCACCTATTTGCTAAAAGCCCAAGCCAAAGTGGCGGCCGCCAGCGACGAAGTCTATATGGGCGTGCGCTTTTTTGATTTGAGCAACGGCACCTTGTCAGACCAGCGCGTGCGAGTGACCTCGACCACTTATGCCAATGCCTCCGTCGAAGTCACCATACCGAAAGGCGTCTCGAGCGCCAAAGTTTACGTGTGGAAACAGAGCACGATTAATTCCTTCGCCGATTTCGATGATTTCACATTGGTCATGACCGTTCCGCCGGCCAACCCGCCAAAGGAAGCCCCGATTGCCAATCCCAACGGCTACCGCCCCACCGGGCCCGCCGGCGCTTACTCCCTCGTGCTCGATGAAAGTTTCAATGGCACCGGCCTCAACAGTACCTATTGGAACACCGGTTTGTGGTTTAGCACGACGATCAATAATGAACTGCAAGCCTACCGGCCCGAAAACACGCGCGTGAACGCCGGCAACTTGCAACTGGTGGCGGAAAATCGCGCGGCTCTCACCACCTGGGGCGAAAATATGAATTACGCTTCCGGTGCGATCACCACTAGAAACAAATTCGCCTTCACTTTCGGCGTCGTCGAAGCCCGCGCGCGTCTCCCGCAGGGACAAGGATTATCGTCATTGTTTTATCTGGAACCCAACAACAAACGCTCCCCTCCGGAAATCAATATCATGAACGGCCTCGGCCAAACGCCCCAGACCGTAAGTTTCAACTATAAATTCTACGACATTAACGGAGCCGTGCGCGCGCTAGTGGGCAGCACCGGCGGCGCCGATTATTCGGACGCTTATCATTTGTTCACCGTGGAATGGACGCCGACCGCGATCCGCTACTATGTGGATGGAGTGCTGCGCGGCTCATACACCGGCGACTCTGTCTTGCGTGACGATGCATTTATCGTACTGTCCTTAGCCGTCGGCGGAGCCATACCCGGCAACCCCACCGGCGCCGGCTTCCCGCAAAACTTCGAAGTCGATTATGTAAGGGTGTGGCAATAACAGGTGCCATTCACGTCGCAAAAAGGTGTCCGTCACCTTTTTGCAGTCACGCGCGTTAAGATTCCTTATGAGTCCAATACAAATGCATCTCTTCCGGCATCTTAAACACATGACCTTTTAAAATATGCTCTTTTAAGATTTTTTCCATTTCGCGCTTTAGCGCCAGGAACACTAAATCCGGCAAAGCAGAAATATAGCTGACCGACAACATGCGGTCGCAAATCTCAGCGGTTGTTACAGCACGCACGGGCATCTCGCGCCGCTCGAATTGCAAAATTTTAAAATCAATCTCACGGTCAAACGGCGCGCGCCACTTCATATGTTTGTAGCGCGGAGCACCCGCCTCAAACGGCACCATCAATTTCCGGATCAATGTGTACCACTCCGGTTGCCAATCCTGATTCCACGATTGCCAGATCAGACCGAGCCCACCGCCCGGCTTGAGCACGCGCAAAATTTCGGCGTAGGCCAGCTCCGGATCAAACCAATGGTAAGAGGTGGCGGCAAAAACAAAATCGTAATACTCACTGGGAAATGGCAGAGCCTCGGCCACTGCGTCGACCACCGCGATTTGGGCAGACCGCTGCGATAATATAGAGCGCATTTCTCTAGACGGTTCCACCGCGGTGATTTCCACTCCCGCCTGCATTAGTTTTTCAGTGAACTTACCGGTGCCGGCCGCAAGCTCGAGCACGCGCGCGCCGGGTTTCATTCCTAAATGTCGAAATAATCTCTGCGCAATCGCTTCGGGATAACCCGAGCGGGCACGGTCATAGAGTTCACCCGAACGATTGAACCCTTCCCGAGCTACGGAATGTACGTTTTTATCCGTTTCCATTGGCCACTGCCACAAAGTTGCTGTCATAAATTGGCACGCGGCGCAGGCGGACCGGCGTGATTTTCAAAACGCGGACCTGATCCTCGCCCTTCACCACAACCATCTGCACGCGGACAAGGCCATTGTATTCCTTGCGTTTCATTAACTGCGCGACGACGGCGGTATTTTGCACATTCAAAGTGTAGCGGCCACGGTTCATGGGATTCACATACAACCGGGTTTGCGCGCCCTTACTCATCGACAACAATCCCACAACAGTGTGGCGGCTGGTCGACAAGCCGGCTTCGGAATAGATGGAGCCAAGGCCAAGCGCCATCAATATTAAGATACGAACTTGTTTCATT
>JANMVK010000540.1:0-4482 GCA_031392725.1 Pseudobdellovibrionaceae bacterium | reverse complement strand
CACGATCCTCGACGGCCGGTTCCGAGGATAACGCCGTCTTGCCGGCGGCAAATCGGGGCGTCTGCCGATAGTTCTGGCTGACAAAGTTCTGGCTGACGACAATAGCCGCGTCCACCGCCGCCTGTTCGGCGTTTTCTACAGAGGACGGTTGATTGCCGCTCTTGTCGTCTTCGGCCAGCGATTCCGTGGCGATTGCGACCGGCGCATCGACCGGCGGCTGCATTCGCGCTTGCGAAATGACACGCTGCCGGCCCAACTCATCAAGCACCTGGGAGATCGTCGCACGAGGAGCCGTCACGTACAGCATCCTCAATGGAGATTGACCGGACAGTTCCGGCGCATCCTGTGGTGCATCGTATTTCAAAGCGCCGTTGATGTGGTCCGGATTGATTCCTAAAACGTAAATCGACTGAACTTTTGGAGACCGGTCATCGGGCGCGAGGGTGTAAACCGAGCCTGAACCGGCCGCAATAGTCAGGTTGTCGAGGGAGCGGCCCTGGTAAATGACATCAAATTTTCCGCCGGATTGAATCACATCGGCCGGCAGACCCTTAATCACGCGCACGTGGTTTGAGGCCAATACATAGTGGATTTCATCGGAGTGCTCAGCGGGCAGCAGCAGACTGGCAAGTCCACCCGGGGTTCCGGTATTTGCGCGCAAGGAGCGCAAACAGTTAAGGGACTTGGCAGGTTGAAACTGCGCGAAAGCGGATTGCGTGGTCAGGATCATCAGAGAGGCCAGGATCAGTGATTTCATATTAACTCCCATCAAAGTTAAGTTACACATTAGACAAGGGTTGCCAATTTTGTGCCGCACGCCTGGCGGCGGTTACTTATAAATTTCCGATATTTAGATGCGTTTCATTATGAGACAGCCGGGTTTGGGCGCATTTTCGCTCGGCAGACGTCAGCTAAACAGGTGACGCCACCAAGTGGTCGCCGCCGGCGCTTTGGATCCGAACAGCGCGCTCTTCGTTAACCGGAACGGTGGCGCCATCGGCCAGCCGCACATTCCAGAAATCGCGGGTCAGCATGCGCCCGGCTTTTAAACTCAAGGCCAATTTGCTTTGTCCCACCTGCGCTTGAGCACTGCGGGCAAAACGTTCAGCGGAAAGTTCGCGCAACATCAGCGCGCGCTTATGGATGGCCGTGGTTTCCACGCCATCGGGCCGGCGGGCCGCCACGGTTCCGGGACGCTCGGAATAAGGGAACACGTGCAGCCGGGTCCAAGGGGTATTTTGCAAACGCTCATAGGAGTCTAAAAACTCTTCATCGCTTTCACCGGGAAAACCAGCGATCACATCCATTCCGACAAAATTGCCGGGCACCCGCGTAGCGATCGTGCGTAACGACGTATCCACATCTTGCGCCGTATATTTGCGTTTCATATCACGCAACACTTTGCTGTTGGCGCTCTGAATGCTCATATGAAAATGGGGACACAACCGGGAATCAGAGAACAAGGCGAGCAGCCGCTCGCTCACTTCCAGCGGCTCAAGACTGGTCAGGCGCAGCCGGGCAATGGTGGTGCTCAACAAAATCCGCTCTATCAAATCATCCAAAACCAAATCGCCATCTTGATAATCCGCGATATGCACACCCGTTAGAACCACTTCCTTTATGCCACCGGCGGAAAGTTCATTGATCCTCGCGCAAATGTCCTTGATCGAAAGGCTGCGGCTCTTGCCACGCGCGAAGGGAATCACACAAAAGGTGCAAAACGAATTGCAGCCATCTTGAATTTTTAAAAATGAACGCGTGTGCCCCGCTTCAATTCCCCCGCCCCGCTCAAGGTCCTCTTTCTTAAAAATATTGGATTTATGAATGCGTTCGCGGAGTTCACCTGAATAATATTTTCGGATCAATTGTTCGAGCTGGCCTTTATGGGAATTGGCCACCACCAGGTCAATGCCCGGAACGCGCTCATACTCATCGGTGTCCACTTGCGCGGAACATCCGGTCACCACCACCAACGAATTGGGATTTTTAATTTTCAGGCGACGCGCGGTTTTCACCGCCTCACGGGTCGCTTCTTTGGTCACCGCGCAAGTGTTTAACACATGAATCTGAGGTTCATCTGACAATTCAAAACCATCTTTGGCCAAGCGGCTTTGCAACAAGCCTGAGTCATAGGTGTTCACCTTGCAACCAAAGGTGTGAATTTTAAATTTCATTGAATCCAGCCGCCGCCCACAAGCTGTTTACCGCGGTAAAACACGGCCGCCTGGCCGGGCGTAATCGAGCGCTGCGACTGCAGGAATTCCACTTCGACCACGCCGTCCTCAACTTTTTTCACGCGCGCGGGCGCGCCCTTGTGCTGAAAACGAATTTTAACATCGAACTGATCGCCTTCACGCACTTCGCTCAGCCAATTGGCATGCTTCGCGGTCAGCTCGGATGTGTACAAATGTTTTTCATCGCCGAGCCACACATCATGAGTCTGCGCATCGACCTTCACCACATACAGCGGCACGCCGGTGGCGATGCCTAAGCCTTTGCGCTGGCCATAGGTGAAATGGTGAATGCCCTCGTGATCGCCCAGCACTTCGCCGGTCGGGTACATGCGCAGTTTTCCGGGCCTCAAAAGATCTTTGGCCACGCGCTGCTCAATAAAATCCGCGTAGCCCGCGGGGCCGATAAAACAAATTCCGGTGGAATCTTTTTTCTTAGCCACGCACAGGCCTTTTTCACCGGCGATGACCCGCACTTGGTCTTTTTTCAAGTGACCGACGGGAAATAAAATGTGCTTCAAAATATCTTTGCGCAAGGTGAACAAAAAGTAAGTTTGGTCTTTCCAATCGTCGGCCGAGGAAATCAAACGGTGTTCACCCCCCACACCGACTTCCATGCTGGCGTAATGGCCGGTGGCGATGTAATCGCAATTCAATTCCTTCATCTTCTGCAACAGGTGATCGAATTTCAAATAGGTATTGCAGTTCGAACAGGGAATGGGCGTGCGCCCTTCCAAATACGAAGCGACGAAATCATCGATCACATACGCCTGGAACTTGGCTTCGCAATTGATCACATAAAACGGAATTCCAAGTTTATCGGCCACCGAACGGGCGTCATCCACATCGGTCGAGGAACAACACGTGCCGTTGCCCTCTTGAATTTCACAATTGCCGGTCGAGTAATCCCACACTTGCATGGTGGCGCCGATCACATCGTAGCCGTCTTCCACCAGCAGGGCCGCCGCGACGGACGAATCCACACCACCACTCATGGCGACCAGAACTCTGCCCTTTTTACTGCCGCCGAACTTATATCCCATAACTAAACTCTGCTCCGTGCTGAAAACCGCGCAAGCGTTGCACTATGCCTTTTAATGCTTCGACAAACTCTTCGATATCACCGGGGGTGGTTTCCCAGCCCATCGACAAGCGCAAACTTGTTTGCGCTTCCGCACGGGTCAATCCCATAGCCAAAAGCACCGGTGAGGGCTCGGGATTACCCGAACTGCACGCGGCGCCGGTGCTGACCGCGAAGCCATGCACGTCTAAATTCATCAGCAAAGTTTCGCCATCGATCGCAGACAAAGTCATATTGGAGGTGTTGGGTAAACGCACGCCTTCCGCGCCGGTCACCCGAACTCCGGAAATCTCATTCACAATGCGTTTTTCCAAATGATCGCGCAGCTGGCGCAGACGCAAAGCTTCGGAAAAAATCCGGCTGGTGTGAGAGCACATAAAACCAAGGCTGGCGATGGCTAAGGCATTTTCGGTTCCCGCGCGGCGTCCGCGCTCTTGTCCTCCGCCATGAATCAGCGAAGTCAAGTGCACGCCCTTGCGCGCGAACAAAACGCCGCAACCTTTAAGCGCGTAAAATTTGTGACCCGAAAACGTCGCGAAATCCACGCCGAGCGTGCGCACGTTAAGCGGAATTTTTCCCAACGCCTGCACGGCATCGCAATGAACGAGCGCGCCTTTGCGCTTCGCCTGCTCCGCTATGTGCGCCACCGGAAACAAATGGCCGGTTTCATTATTGGCCAGCATCACCGACACCAAAGCGGTGCGCTCGCTGAGTAAATCGTCAAACTGATCGAGATCCAATTCACCTTCGCGGTTCACCCGCAAAACATCCAACCGGTAACCCAAAGTGGTGAGATACTCGGCGGTCTTGCGCACACTGGGATGCTCCACGCCCGAAATAATAATCTGATCGCGGCCGTTCTTAGGTCCAGGTTCCAACGCGCCTTTAATTGCGAGATTGTTCGCTTCTGAGCCACCGCTGGTAAAAATTAATTCCAATGGTTCCGCGCCGATAACGGCTGCGATATTTTGCCGGGCTTCGCGGATTAAGGCCTTGGGGCCGCGTCCAGCCCAGTGAATGGAACTAGGGTTGCCCCACTCCTCAAGCCACGCCGGCACCCTGGACTTGAGGTCAGGATGGAGGGGGGCGGTCGCATTATGATCAAGGTAAACGGTTCTTAACACAGAGCATGCATAACACAGGTCCAGGTTAAGCTAAAGGGTTCAAATT
>JANMVK010000479.1:0-3880 GCA_031392725.1 Pseudobdellovibrionaceae bacterium | reverse complement strand
CCAAATCCGGTCTTCCCTTCGATCAGAAATTCCCGGAGATCGCGGCGGACCTTAAACAGTTGAATCTTGAAGCGGTGCTCGACGGCGAAATCGTAAAGGGCCGCTCACCCACCTACCAGGTGTGCGATATTCTTTATCACGACGGCCACGATTTGCGCGAGCAGCCGCTCAAGCAGCGCAAACAGGTTTTGAAGGGTGCGTTCAAGGACACCAAACACGTGAAGCATTCGCAAACCACCCGCAAACCCGAGGCCTGGGTTGCCAAAAATCCCGACAGCGCCTACCACCCAGGAACTTCAGCCGACTGGCTTTCGGTGGCCAATGGCGCGAACTCCAAAAAGAAAACGAAGATGAAGTCAGACGGCGGCCAACCCACCCTCACTCACCTGGACAAAATTTACTTTCCCGAAGACGGCTACACCAAGGGCGATGTGCTGAACTATTATGAAAAAGTCGCGCCCTATATTTTGCCTTATTTAAAAGACCGGCCCGAATCGCTTAACCGCCATCCCAATGGGATTGATCAAGCCGGCTTTTACCAAAAGGATATGACCGGACACATTCCGCGTTTTTTGAAAACCAAAAGAATTTATTCCGAGAGCAGCGACAAATCCATCGACTATGCAATGGTGCAAAACAGAGAATCACTGCTGTACATCGCCAATCTAGGTTGCATCGAAATTCATCCGTGGTTTTCCCGCATTCAAAAGCTGGATCATCCCGACTTTTTGGTGATTGATCTAGATCCCGACGACAATGACTTCAAACAAGTGGTACAGATCGCGCACGAAGTGCACAACTTACTGGATGACATCGGCGCGCCCAACTACTGCAAGACTTCAGGTGCGACCGGACTCCACATCGGTGTCCCGACCGGCGCTAAATATGATTTCGATACGGTTCGCGCCTTTGCCCAGGCGGTTTGCCGTGTCGTGAATAAAAAGTATCCGGGGATCACCAGTATGGAGCGCAGTCCCGCCAGGCGGCGCAAAAAAATCTACCTGGATTGCCTGCAAAATCGCCGTGGCCAGACCCTAGCCGCGCCCTTCTGTATTCGTCCTAAATCGGGCGCGCCCGTGTCAATGCCCGTGACCTGGAAAGAGCTCACCGGAAAGATAAAACCTGAGCAATTTAACATAGAAAACGCAGTGAGCCGTATCTCGCAGTTTGATGATCCGTGGGCTCCAGTGCTGGGCAAGCCGGCCAACTTAGAGCGGTGCGTTAGGCGCCTAGAAACAAAGCAAAACAAAGCCTAAAGTCCGGGCGCTTCCTCGTCGATGAGGAGCATAGACGTTTGTCGCGGAGTCAACATGGCAAAGGCAGCAGCTAAGTCGAAAAAAGCAGATCCGTTCAAGACGCGAAAGTCGAAGACGGAAATCACCAAACAGGCCGGGGACACCCTCACCCCTCCGCCCGAAGTCGCTGAAGCGATCGACGCATTCCGTGAAGCGCAAGACCAAGCGAAACATTTTGAAGGTGAAGCCACCATTCACAAAAACACCGTTCTGAGTTTCGCTGAGGAAGAATATTCCAAACGCCTCGCCACTGGAAAAAATAAATCATTTAAAGTTCTCGGTGATGAAACCATGGTGACTTATGTGGTGATGGACGCCAGCGCCGGGCTGACTGATGAAGACCTTGACGAATTCTCCAAAAATTTCGGCGAGGACGCCGCTGAGGATTTGATCGTACGCGATCTTGGAAGTTTACGCTTTGAACCCAAGGTGCTCGAAGAAAATTACGACGCCGTGGTGGAGGCGCTGCAAACGCTGCCGCCCAAGGTGCTGGAAAATCTTTTTAAGCCGATGCTGATGAAAGCGCGCTCAGGAGCCGCTGAAGGCGCAAAGCAGTATGCGAAAAAGCCTGATGATCTCCTCGAGATGATCAAAGCGCTGCGAATCAAAAATTATATCCGCTAAAACCTATTGCCCATGGGGGTCTCCCAGCTTATGTTTTTTGCAGATGGGGCAAACGGGGGAAGTCCGGAAATTTCCGGGCATATTTGAACAGACGATTTTTTCACCGCGGCGGACAATCGTGGCAACTTCTACATTTATAAAAGCAATGCACCCCAAAACCGAAATCAGCCCCACGCGGACCGCCGTTGATAAGATTTTGCGCGCCGGATGGGTCGGCCAAGTGAAGGTCCACGGGCACCGTGCGCAAATCCATATCTCCGCCGATTCCGATGAAGCGGTGGTGGCCTACAACCGGCAGGGCCGGCCTCATTCGATTCTTTTGCCGGAGAAAATCGCCAAAGAACTGCGCCGTGTTTTAGATTTACAGGAAGGCTGGACGGTTATTGATGCCGAATGGCTGAAGCCAAAAAACCAGCTGTTTATTTTTGACGTATTAAAATTAAACGGCAAAGTTTTGCGCCGCATGTCCTATGCCGAAAGATTTGCGCTTTTGCCCAAATCTTATATTTCCCCGCACGTTAAAACGCTTCCGCTGCTGACCACTCCGGAAAAGTGCATGGATATATTAGCCAGCGAAGAAGATCACATTGAGGGATTGGTTTTTAAATCGCTCACCACCAAAGGTTTTGAAGACACCTCTATTATCCGCTGCCGCAAACGCCGATAAAACTCCATGGGAAAAGGCAAAATTTATGTGGGAATGTCCGGTTGGACCTACGCCCCTAAAGACGCCGCAAACCCGATGAAAAAACTCGGTGTCTCAAATCAACACACTCGCATCGACTAGTGACAGTACACTGTCCACGACGTGAACAGCCAAATAAGCCTTATTTACAGATAGGCATGTGGCCGACTTGCAGTAAAGGTCTATGCCATTAAGTGCTTAACCATAGGAGGTACTTATGTCGTTAATAACACTTTTGGGGGTATATGCATTGGCCTTCGGCCATGTGACTCTCACTCAATCAATGAAGTTCAAGGGTAATGAGGCCCGGCTCTTCGGTGCGGTACTAATAGTAGTCGCCGCTTACGGTATGCCACACTTGCATACTTTGATTGACGTTCACACCGCGAAGCTCGTTGGGAACAACGAAGCTTTCAAATCAGCTTACGGCATGCTGGTTGGCGCTTTCGCAGCTTATGCGACTGCGTGGATTATGACCCGCAGAGCGGTCAGAGTGTCAATTAAGCGGCTTCGCCTCGCTTAATAGGAAACTCAGCAATTAGAAACTAGGGTCCACTCAGGGCCCTAGTGTTTTTTTCCTCAGACAACGCCTAACCGCGCTCCGCCACGGCCTTTAGTTTCTCAAGGCCTTTTTCAAATTCGGGACCGATCATTTCCTCACAGCTCATAAAAAGGTTGATGACCTTTGACATCAGGTTGGTCGCGCCGCTCATGCGCCAAGTGACTTTGATGCCACCGCCTTCAGGGACGAATAAAAAATTAACTTTGTTGCTCTGCTTAAACGGCCTAGTCATGTCCAGCTTGATCTCGATTTCGGTATCGCCCTCGGACATATAGATTTCCGCGCGGCCGGCTCCGACGTCGCTATTGCCGTCCCATTCCATGGCCGAGCCCACGCCTTTCGGCGGTCCAATCAGCGTGCGCTTCATATTAGGATCTTTTTCGAAGGGCGACCACGCCACCCAAAAAGCAAAAGTGTTCACCAGCGAAAACACCTTTTCCATTGGCGCATTGATTACAATCGATCGCTCAACGGAAAACGTGTCCTTACCGGTGTTGGCCACAACAATCAGACCGAGGGCTAACACGCCCAATATAGCGCCAATTGCTTTTAAAATTGTCTGTTTCCGAGTTTTCGCCATTATCGTTTCCTTAATTTACTAAGCAGCCTCAACATTTCCAAATAAAGCCAAATCAGGCCAGGAACTTCCCCGATTCGCCGATGCTGCTGGCGTCGCGGGCACGCAAGGCCGGCTTCCTGGCCCGGCGCGGCGAC
>JANMVK010000224.1:0-6476 GCA_031392725.1 Pseudobdellovibrionaceae bacterium | reverse complement strand
AAATTTTTGGCCGGTGATTTTTTCGATGTTAAGTGGGAATTGGGTCTTCCAACCTTGCTCAAAAAACCGCTCGGTGAACAATTTGGCCATTTGCGGCTGTTGGTACCAAGTCCGGCGGCCCGAAAGTTTCTCGATTTCGTCGGTCAGATAAGTGGTCATCATTCGCGAGGCGATCTCAGCGTAAGTGTAACCGATGTTGCGCACACTGCCGCTGACGAAATGCGAAGTGGACACGCTCCAAAAATGGAAGGGAACCGGAGTGTCAACCATGGGCAGATTTCCGGCCAAGGCATCGACTTCCTTATTCACTGACTCCACCCGTTGCAAATAGGTCATCGCGCCCGGCGCGGAGTAGTCGTAATCCCACAAATTGAGGTCATACAGCGCCGTTGCGGCCATGCCGATTAAATCTAAGACATTATTTTTTTCGTCGTTGGTCACCAGTTTCTGGATTTCTTCCAGCGTGGGGCGCTTGCCGTTAGCAGCCACTGCTTTATTGAACAGCAGGAGGGGATCGCGGGCGAAACGCTCGGAGGTCATGCTCGGGACTTCAACGTAACCGTAAGACTCATCCGTCGGATCGGTTTTAAATTTCAGCAGCTTCTCGGTGGCGTGACCGCCTTCGTGGAACAAAGTTTCCAGATCATTCACGCCCGCGTCGCCGAAATTTTGCAGAATGTAGACGAATCCCGGTTTGTACAGAGGAGAACCCTTGGGTTCGTTGATCCAATCCAAGGTGTTGGCGTCGACTTTGGATTCCAGCGTGTAGGGCGCGGAAAATCCGGACATGTAGGCCGCCGTGGGATTTTTTCCCTTGCGCGGACGGATGTCGAGGTTGATTTGCGCCAAATCGGCCGGTGCAAAGCCGCTTTCAATCAAAGTCTCTTCCCAAATGCCGGGAATATGGTCAGCCGGGAAATAAGGTTGCAACTGCTCGGTGCCGGGCAACGCGAGCATCAAGACGTGATTCTGGCGGAGGGTGCCTTTTTTATTTTCCAGGCCCAACTCGCGAATGCGCTGATCAATAAAAGCTTGGCGTAACGGGCGCAGAGCCGCGATGTATTTTTCCAGGAAGGCGCGCTGATTTTGGGGGCCACGGTATTCCGGAGTGTAACCCTGGCCGCTCAGTTCCAGCGCGTAGGCCGCCCAAGTGGTAAGCCCCTTGCTCTTGGCTAATTCCGAGCGGATCATGGCCATTTTATTTAGATTTTCGCCGGCCTTTTGCGTGGCTTGATAGCCGACAAAGTGAGAGCCCATGACCTGCAACAAATCATGAATTTGTTTTTGCCCTTCAACGAAGGAGATTTCTCCACTCTTCACTTGGCGGCGGATTTCCGCCGACTTGCCCCGGTACTCACGCACATTGGCGGCCGCGGGCACTTCGTTAATCGCAATCATATAGTCTTTTTCCAAACGAGCGGCTTCATCCAACTGTTCTTTGCGGTCGGCGCTGAAGGATTCTAAATCCCGTTCATGCGCCATTTTGCGGGCTAAATCCGGGAGAGTTCCGCTCAAACCTTCGGCTTTTGAAGCCCAAGTTTTTAAAGTCTTGGTCCAATCCTCATCCACCGTCCATTGATTGGCTTTATTCATAATTTGCTCGTACTCGCCACCTTTGCCGGCCCATTTTCGGCGCTCTTTGGCGGAGCGGTTGAGGCGGGCATCGACTAAAGTGTGCATCGCCCGGTAACGCAGATAATCGGCCGACATTTCCTCAAATTTTGGGAACACGGACTGCGCGAAAAAAACGAGAAAGTCTTTTTTCTTCGGATCGCTGGTCTCGCCCACCACGGTGAGGTGGCCCTGCGGTGGATGGTTTTTGAATTCGCGCATGGTCTTATATAATTGTAGAGCGTCAAAGCGCTCGAATTGCGCGTGTGCATAGCTTGAGAACACTACGGCCATAGTGAACAAAAATGATTTCATCTTGATCCCTTACCTTTTTGGTTTTTCTTGTAAGACGGAGTTACCACTAGATGAGGGCGCGAAGTATTGAAGATTTTCCAGCCTAAATCTTTACACTAACCAATCCCCGTGGCAGGCGGGTCTGATTACCAGGGACTGCAGGATGCGGTTCTAAAACGCCCAAGGTCGGGGGGGGAACAAGACGTTCCCCCTGGGTACATTACGAGAGGAGCCTCTAATGAACGATCTCTATTTACTCTACGCCTTCCTAGCTCTAATGATCGTGAATATCTTAGCCAGCCTGTTGTATTTCACAGGCTTTCGCGAACTCCGCGCCAGCTTCCGCCGCAAGCTCCGCTAGACACAGCCTTCCGCGGCTATTACACTCGGCCGCTTCATGCAAACATTTGAGTTTGATTACACTTATCCCAATGAATTGATCGGACTGGAGCCCTCACGGCCCTCGCGCGTGGCCTTCTGCCAAGGTCAAAAGCCGCCGGTGGAATTGACCATCGAAACTTTGCTCACCCAATTCGAGGCGGGCGATGTGCTGGTGATCAATGACAGCAAAGTGATTCCCGCCCGGGTGTTCACCGCGACCGGTGAAGAAATCTTGTTCTTGAGTTCGGTCGACACTAAAACTTGGGATGTGCTGTTCGCGGCGCGTGATTTTAAGGTGGGAGCCGTTTTGTATTTGCCGGGTGGAATTGAAGCCACGCTTGAGCAAAAAGGCCTTCCGCAAAAATTAAAATCGGCCTCCGCCCTGGCACCGGAGTATTTCACCGAGCACGGCGAGCTGGCCGTGCCTCCCTATATTCAAGACGTCCGTGGCGAACGCCACAACCGGAAGAACGAACGGGAGTGGTATCAAACCGCTTGGGCCGAGCGGCGCGGTTCGGTCGCGGCCCCCACGGCTTCCTTGCATTTTACCAATGAGCACTTGCAGCAATTAAAAGACAAAGGCGTGAATATCGCCCGCCTCACTCTGCATGTCGGGGCTGGAACTTTTATGCCCATTCGCGGAGAAAATCTGGAAGGTCATGCGATGCACTCCGAGCGGGTGGAAATTCCGACTGCTGTCGTGGAACAACTGGAACAAAAACGCGGCCGGGTGTGGGCACTGGGAACCACGGTCGCGCGCGCGCTGGAATCCCTTGCGGCCGGACACCTGGAACGCCAAGGCCAAAATTTTTGTGGCAACTCTAAATTATTTATCTATCCGCCTTACCAGTTCAAAACTGTAGACATACTGCTGACCAATTTTCATCAGCCGCGCTCGACTTTGCTGTGCCTGGTGGCGGCGTTTGCGGGACTGGAGCGGGTCAAAGACACGTACCAGTGGGCGATTGAAAAGAAATTTAAATTGTTTTCCTATGGGGATCTCACGGTATGGACCCGGTAGGAAAATTCGAATTGCAAAAACAGCAGGGCCAAGCGCGCGCCGGACGGTTAAAAACCGCCCGCGGCTGGATTGAGACTCCCGTGTTTATGCCGGTGGGAACCAAAGCCACGGTCAAAGGTATGTTACCCGAGGAATTGGTCGATCTTGGCGCGCAAGTGGTGCTCGGCAACACTTATCATCTGCACTTGCGGCCGGGTGAAGAGATCATTCAGAAACTGGGCGGCCTGCACAAGTTTATGAACTGGAATAAGCCGATCCTCACCGATAGCGGCGGCTTCCAGGTGTTTTCACTTTCGCAACTGAACAAAGTGCAGGAGGAAGGCGTGGAGTTCCGCTCCCACCTCGACGGCTCCAAACATTTTCTCAGCCCCGAAAAAAGCATGCAAATCCAAATGGCACTGGGCTCCGATATCGTCATGGCGTTTGATGAATGCCTGAAATATCCCGCCACCGATGACGAAATTAAAACGTCCATGGATCTCACGTACCGCTGGCTCAAGCGTTCCAAAGAAGCCATGACCCGCGAGGATTCGCTGTTGTTCGGAATCGTGCAGGGCGGACTCGATCCGAAGTTGCGCACGGAATCCTTGCAAAAAATCACCTCCGTCGACCTGCCCGGCTACGCTATGGGCGGCTTTAGTGTGGGCGAGCCCATCGAACTGATGCACAGTTTGGTTAAAGAGGTGGCGCCGTTGATGCCGCAGCACAAACCCCGTTACCTGATGGGTGTGGGCACGCCTCTGGATCTGGTTTTAGCGGTAGATGCCGGCCTCGATATGTTTGACTGCGTAATGCCGACTCGGGTGGCGCGCAATGGAACGCTGTTCACATGGTCCGGGAGAATTAGCATCAAACGCAATGAGTACCGCGAGGATCCCTCGCCCCTCGATCCCGAATGCAACTGCTACACTTGCAAGAACTACTCTAAGGCCTACTTGCGCCACTTGTATTTGGCCGGGGAAATGCTCTCGGCCCGCTTAAATACCATTCACAATTTGCATTTTTATCTGAACCTGATGGGCCGCATGCGCGTCAGTATTTTGGAAGGCCGCTGGGAAGAGTTCCGAAAGCACTGTTTGACGCGCTTTGCTAAGTAGGTCCACCTTGATCGACGCCGGGGAAAAGGTCATAAAGAGGACCAAAGTTTAAGGAGACAATCGAGCCATGTTTTCATCCATCGCCTGGGCCCAAGCGGCCGCACCCGCAGCACCGTCCATTTTCGAAACCATCTTTCCGTTCGCCATTATGTTTCTAGTGGTTTTCTTTTTGTTCATCCGTCCGCAACAGCGCAAATCTCAGGATCAGCAAAAATTCCGCGGCGGCCTGAAGAAGGGCGATTCGGTTTTGACATCGGGTGGGATACTCGGGACCATTGAGGGCCTTACGGACCACTTTGTGACTTTGCAAGTTTCCAGTGGGGTTAAAATTAAAGTCTTGCGCACGGCCATCGCCGCCGGCGCCAGTGATGAATTGGAGAAAAAATGAGTGAGGGGTTGCGCGGCCGGACCATTTTGGTGGCTCTGATTGGAATATTTTGTGTGATTTATTTGCTGCCTAACTTCACCAAGCTTCCCGAGGGGTGGTGGTTACATAAAAAACCGTTGAATTACGGTTTGGACATTCAAGGCGGCGCCCATTTGGTTTATGGCGTGGACGTTAAAGGCGTGCTGACGGAACGGACCGAGCGCACTTCGCGGGCCATCGCCGCGGAGTTGAAAGAGCTGGGCGTGGATGCCAAGGTCACCCCCGAAGGCGAGAAAAAAGACATAATCAAGATCGAAGTGAAATCCGAAGCCGACCGCAAAAAAGCCACCGGCTTGATCAAAGACAATTACTCCACCGTTCTGCAAACCATGAACGAAACCGGAACCGTGATCGAAGCAAAATATTATGACGCCGTGATGGAAACCTGGCGCGAACAAATTATCGGTCAAGCCATTCAAGTGATCCGCAACCGCGTCGATGAGTTCGGCGTGGCCGAGCCCGTGATCGCCGCCCAGGGCCGCGACCGGATTTTGGTGCAGCTGCCGGGATTAACCGATCCCGCGCGCGCTAAGGAACTGATCAACAAAACCGCCAAACTCAATTTCCGTTTGGTCGCCGATGAAATGACGTCCGAGCAAGTGGGCGCCATGGTATCCGAGGCTGAGAAGGCTAACAACTTCACACTCGGCAAAGAGGGCATGACCTACGCCAAGTACGTTAAAAAAGTAAATGAAGTTCTGCGCGAAAAACTTCCGGCCAACCGGATGATCGCTTTTGAAAAGGCCAAAAACGCAAAAACCATGGAGGCCGGCAAAATTGCCTATCTCCTGCGCACCGACACCGATGTGTCCGGGGACCAGTTGGAAGACGCGTTTATGTCATTCGGTGAATACGGAGAACCTAAGGTGAGCTTTCGCTTTGGCACCGACGGCCGCCGCGCGTTCGGCGCTTTGACCGGCGCCAACGTGGGAAAAAATCTCGCGATTGTTTTGGATGAAGTGATTTTTTCCGCTCCTAATATACGCGAACGAATTGATGGCGAAGGCCAGATTTCACTAGGTTCGAACAATCCGGAAGAAGCTCAGGCCGAGGGCTCCTTAATCGCGACCGCGTTGCGCGCAGGCGCACTCCCCGCGGCGTTGGAGCAAATGGAAGAGCGATCGGTTGGCCCCTCTTTGGGCGCTGACTCCATCGCCAAAGGCAAACGGGCAGGCATGATCGGCCTGATGCTGGTGGTGATCTTTGTGTGCTTCTATTACAAGGCTTTCGGCGTGGTAGCTTCCATCGGTCTGACTTTAAATGTGGTCGCCTTGCTCGCGGTGCTAAGTGCCCTGGGTGCCACACTCACACTGCCGGGAATCGCGGGTATTACCTTAACGGTGGGTATGGCGATCGATGCCAACGTGATTATCTTTGAACGGATTAAAGAAGAACTTGCGCGGGGCGTGGGGATGCAGATGGCGATCAAGGACGGATTTCAAAATGCCTGGTCCGCGATTTTTGACTCCAACGTAACCAACGCCATCGCGGCGGCGGTGCTGGTGTACTTCGGCTCGGGCCCGGTGCGCGGATTTGGCGTGACGCTGATCGCGGGAATCGCCACCACGATGTTGACCGCGGTGTTTATCAGCCACTGGATGCTGGATGTATTGATGAAGTTTTCCAACAATAAGAAATTGCCGAT
>JANMVK010000169.1:0-4628 GCA_031392725.1 Pseudobdellovibrionaceae bacterium | reverse complement strand
CCGGAAGCGTAAGGAAGGCCGGGATAGCGGTGCTGAGCGTGACTTCCTCGAAGATGTCCCGCGAATCGGCGTAGCGGTGCCCCGCACTTATGGGCCCTGGCGGGATCGGGCGGAGTGAAAGTGGATTTGCATTTTCTCGCGCCCGTTCAGGCCGTCGCAATCAACGATCCGACCGCGCTCGCGCAAATCACGCAGACCGCGGTGGAATCGGTTTTTGTTCCTGTTCAGTGAGTGGATTTTTCGCTGCTTTTTGAGCGGGCGCCGATTTGCACATTCCTCGGTTTGGCATGCTCGGTTTTCGGAATCACGATTTCCAACTCGCCTTTTTCAAAATTAGCTTTGATCTGGCTCTCATCCACATTCTGCGGAAGTTGAAACGAACGTTCGAAGTGTCCATACGCGCGCTCGTAGCGCGTGAACATGCCTTCCTTTTTTTGGTCCTCGCGGGAGCGCTCTCCTCGCACGGAAAGGCGGCCATCAGCCACTTCAATGGTGACATCCTCGTCTTTAATCCCGGGAAGATCGATCATGATCCGGTAGTTGTCCTTGTCTTCTTTCACATCGACCGCCGGAATCACAAGATTCGCATCCGCGAAGCCGGGCTCGAAAGTCCGCTCCATTTCACTCATAAAATCCCACAGAGACGTGAGCCTTTGACCGCGGTGTTGCGGCTGTGCAGTTATTGATTTCATCAGGTTCCTCCTTCGTTGTTTTATTAGAGATCCTAATGCTGCAAATTGGGTTCCGCTTATGGAGTGTCAAGCAGGGGGCCGAAGGTGAAATCTTTGCCTATTGAAGAGCGGGTCATAATACGTGAATATCACGCTGTAAATAAAACACATTTTGAGCCAAAGAGGTTTTATGCAGCGAGTGCGGTCCTTCATCCAATTGTGGACTCTGATTTTATTGACCGCTTCGCCGGTGGTTTACGCCCACACCAGAGTCTGCGAACAGCTGCTCGGCTCCCCAAAACCCGTCACAGTCCGCACCTTGCGCGCATTTTCCCAAGAGCGTCTGGAGCGCAATCTGCTTTTGGCCCGCCTTCCCGGCTTTGACAACATCGAAGCGGAAGCCGCCAATGAGCAAGTGGGCGAGCGCGGCCCGTTGGCCCTGCAGCAAATGCTGGGATTTGATCAAAGTTTCTTATCCACCCCGGCTCCTACGTCACCGGACGTGGCCACGGTCAGTTTGCTTGATGAGGCCAGCAGTTTTCCGGTCCATGTGGACACCAAATGGCAGGGAAAACGCACCAGCACGGCGGTTTATGCCTCCCTCCCGCAGCCGGTGGCCGCCGGACAGGGTAAATTTCTCGTGGGTTCCACCTATCAAACGGCCATTGTTTTCTTACACGGTGGTGGAACTCCAACCGCGACCGGTAAGAACGCCATGACCATGGGGGAGAAGATGGCGGCGCAGGGAATTCCCGTAATTGCCCCCGATATGCCCGGGCACGGCCGCGCCACCCGCAACCCCGAAGGGCTTTTGACCTTTCAGCAACAGGCCGATTGGCTGATGCAAGTGATCGATCAGCTGGTGCATCCCAATGTTAAAATTATTTTAGCCGGCCACAGTTGGGGCGGTGAGTTCGCTGTGTTTATGCATCGCTTATCGGCGGATCCCAAGTATGCGCGCATCGTGCAGTACATCGCTTTGTCGCCTCCGGTGGACACTTCGGTTGGTGAAGGCGCGGCTAAGCGGGTGGAAAATGAGCAGTTGTTCCAAAAAAATTATCCCTCGTTTAAGGATCGCATCGCACCAACTGATTTTGAATTCTTAAATAATATTTTAAAGCACGGAAAAAACTCCGATGTGGGTGGCGTGTTCACCGGCCTGACTCATATGGACTATTCCACTCCACCGCTGTCGGTGGAAGAGCAGAAAAAATTAAAGCCTCTGACCGTCGTGGTCGGCACCGCGGATGGATTGGTGTATGTCGGCCGTGAAGAGCAGTTCCAAGCGGTGTTTGGCAATTTAGAAGCGCCTTCGCGATTGGTGCTGCTTGGCCCCGGCCGCACTTATGATTCAAATCCGAAAAAACCCGACGAGACTTTTCTCACCGGCCATGGAATTTTTGATTTGTACATTGAGGGTACGACCACGCCCTTGGTTTATTCCTTAATCGCCGATGTGGCGAAGGCCGAAGGCGTGACGCCGGTCGCGCCCGCTGACAAAAATCTCGCGACAGCCGATCAATTTTTCCGCAACTATGCCAACTTTCCCGCATTCCGCGAAATGCTGGTCAATCAGGTGGAATTTGTGGATACCGGCACCGGCTCCTTGCCGGAAATTGCCGACCGCAAGAAGTCTTTGGATGATTATTTAAAACTGGTGGAGGAGCGCAAAGGCAAGGGCAAGAAGGAAGTCGAAGACAAAGTTTTTGCGGCCATTGTTAAGTTGCGTGAGACTTTGGGGATCCAAGATCCGATCACCCTGGACCGCGCTCTGGAAGAAATGTTGTTTGCGGAATTGACCGATGCGCGAAAAGTGGAACTGGAGTCTTTCGTAGCCAAGGCCGAGGCCGTCGAAGCTAAAATGAGGAGCGACTTCAAAGATCCTCAGTCGGAAAGTGAAATTGCACAGTTAAAAGTAAAGTTCGCAAAACTCATGGCTGAATTTAACATGGCCGAAATCACCGATTACGAACCCCATATGAAAGCCTTCAACGGCAAGAAAAACTTGGACAAGAATCAAGAGCGCCAACGGTCCGAGCTGGCGAAATTGCATCAGCAGTATGCCGCCATTATTAAACTCCGTCAGGGCCGCTTCGGCGCGGAACGCGACCGTTTGTTAACTCAGATCAAGCCGCCACAGGGAATTCAAGATCAGCGGTCGGCGCTACGTGAGTTGCGCGCGGACCGTTCGCCGGAACGCTCGGATCGGCTGCGCAACTTTGCCATTGGCATGAAATCCACCGGTGGGATTCCCCGCGACCGCTTGGTAGCCGAAGGCGAGCTGCTTGCCGAAGTTGAAAACCTGCGCAAACCGCCGGGCATTGCCTCCGTGGAACAAGCCGAGGCTCTTAAAATCGAAACCGATGCACGTTTGAGTTCAACCTATGTGCCGCCCCAAGCTCCGCAGTTGCGGCCCATTGCTATTAGAATCAGTGAACTCAATGATGAAATCCGTGTCGCATTCAGTGGCGCTGAGAATGAAAGTCCCATTCCCAAATTGGAAACCGCCATTCGCGAAATGCGCTTAAAACGCAACGGCATGATGAAGCGATGGAATTCCCAGTGGACAAGAGGTGAGTTGACCTCACCGGCGTACACTCAGGCCGTGCAGACCGCCGAGCACTCACTCGCCTCTTACACCGAGATCAACGAAGCCTACGAGGCCACGCGCAGCCAGTGGCTGCTACAGCTCAAAGCAACGGACCGCTTAACCTCAGCGGCGATCCTCGCCCAGACCCCCGAAGTCTTGCGCTTACGCCGGCAGATGCAGCACTCCCGCCGCGTTTATCTAGCTGATGCCGCGGGCATTGAAGAGGTGAAATGGAATCACGAAGGTTCCGCGGCGCTGACTCGCGAGCTGAAGAGTTTAAATGACCTGATCAAAGCCGACGAAGAATTACTCGAGCAGCGCCGCCAGCGTTTGTGGCTTGCACAACGCCAGTACAACGACCTGCGCGTGGCCTACACTGAGGAAATGACCAAGCTCAACCTGCCGGTGCCGTACACGGTTGAAGGATTCCGGATGTACGAGATCCTGAACCGTTCGCTCAGCGATTTGTTGCAGGAGATGAGCACAAAGCCCGCGCTGGTCAAGGCCATGCAGGATACGCTTTCGCGCTGGGATGATTTTTTGAAAGAGATTCGCAGGGACAATTCCAGCAGGGAATAGAATCTCTGCTGGCTTAAAGTTTCGAGCCATGGCGGCTACCTGTAAGACTGAAGTTCCCCCGTTTTAGTGGACACCCAAAATGGTGTCTTCAGCGGCGATTCTCGCGCACTAGAGGGAGCATCGCGGTCACGATGGTTCCTTGTCCAAGCGTGGACTGGACAGTTAATTGTCCGCCCACAGTGGTGATTGCAATTCTTGCGGAGTGCAGGCCTAAACCATTGCCGTTTTCTTTTCCAAAAGTATAACCCCGGGTTCCCAAGTTTTGCAGAACATCGGTCGGTATACCCCGGCCGTTGTCGGCGATTTGAATGTGGAGGGCGTCGTCCTTCGTTTCCATACGGACTCTAATTTGGCCGTGGCTGGGGGGACAGGCCTCAAAGGAATTATTTATTAAATTAGAAACCAACTGTTTAATCTCAGTTTGCCCTATAGGGACAAGTACATTTTCCGGACACTGCAATTCGTCAAGGTGAAGTAGAACGCTTGGCGAAGATTTAAACTCCATTTTTTTCTCTAACACCAAGTCGCGCATTGCCTGACGAATCGAATAGACCTCCGGCTTACGTTTAGCCCGGGATTGATCCAACAGTTGGTTGGCAATGCCGTTGATTCGTTCCACCACTTTGCCGATCAGATCCGACTGTTGATCACCCTTAATTTCCATCGACTTCGCCACTATATTCAAGGCGGACAATGGGGAACGAATGTCATGAGCAATTTGAGCGGCCAATTGGGCTAACTGTCGATCCTTTTCTAAGCCGCCAATCGCTTTTTGCAATTTCATTTGT